>JBPYEZ010000087.1:0-3018 GCA_051984395.1 Acidimicrobiales bacterium
AGCAACTGATGGCGCTCTCCGTCGATGTTCGCAGCGTCGAAGGATCGGTGCTCGGAGCCATCGAGCTCGATGACCGGATCTTCGGCATCCAGCCCAATGTGCCGGTGATGCACCAGGTGGTCACCGCCCAGCTGGCAAGAGCCCGGGCGGGCACCCACAGCACGCTGACCAGAGCCGAGGCTCGGGGTGGGGGCGGCAAGCCCTACCGCCAGAAGGGCACCGGGCGAGCCCGGCAGGGCTCCACCCGCTCGCCGCAGTGGGTCGGCGGGGGCAAGGCCCTCGGGCCCAAGCCCCGGGACTACAGCCAGCGCACGCCCAAGAAGATGGTGCAGCTGGCCCTGCGCTCGGCCCTGTCGGACCGAGCCGCCGAGGGCCGGGTGGCCGTGGTGCCCGAGTGGCCCTTCTCCAGCCCGCGGACCAAGGACGCCGTGAGCGCCCTGGCTGCGCTCGGCCTGGAGGGGAGGGTGCTCCTGGTGCTCGGCCCCGACGACGAGGTGGCCGTGCGCAGCTTCGCCAACCTCCCCCAGGTCCAGCTGGTCCTCTCCGACGAGCTCAATACCTACGACGTGCTCCGCAACGATTGGGTCGTGTTCACCGACGCCACCCTCCCCGGCGAGTCGGTCGAGCGCGAACCACAGGGTGGTCAGGATGCGGCGCCTGTCGCTGACCGCCCTTCTGACGACACGGGGACCGCTGCCGACGCCGAGGCGGATGCCGAGCCCGAAGCGGGCGGCGATGGGGGGGATGAAGCGTGAAGGACGTTCGTGACGTCATTCTCAAGCCGGTCGTGTCGGAGAAGTCATACGCCCTGCTGGACGACAACGTGTACACGTTCGTCGTCCATCCCACCGCCAACAAGGTGGAGATCCGCAAGGCCGTCGAGTCGGTCTTCGGCGTGCGGGTCACCAAGGTCAACACCCTCAATCGCAAGGGCAAGCGCAAGCGCAACCGCCGTACCGGCGCCTACGGGCAGCGCGTCGACACCAAGCGGGCAGTCGTGACGCTGGCCGCCGGCGACAAGATCGACCTGTTCGAGAGCTAGGGATCGACGATGCCTCTCCGCAAGCGCAAGCCCACCAGCCCCGGTCGGCGGTTCCAGACCGTATCTGACTTCTCCGAGATCACCCGCGATCGCCCCGAGCGCTCGCTCGTCGAGCCCAAGCCGGGCACGGGCGGGCGCAACGCCTACGGTCGCAAGACGGCGCGCCACCGGGGGGGTGGCCACAAGCAGCGCTACCGGGTCATCGACTTCAAGCGGGACAAGGACCGGGTGCCGGCCAAGGTGGCGGCGATCGAGTACGACCCCAACCGCAACGCCCGCATCGCTCTCCTCCACTATCGCGACGGCGAGAAGCGCTACATCCTCGCCCCTGCCCGCGTCGAGGTCGGCGACGTCCTCCAGAACGGTCAGGGAGCCGAGATCCGACCTGGCAACGCGCTGCCGCTGCGGTACATACCGGTGGGCTCGGTCGTGCACAACGTGGAGCTGCGGCCGGGAGCCGGCGGCAAGCTGGCCCGCGGCGCCGGGATGAGCGTGCAGCTGGTGGCCAAGGAGGGCTCCTTCGCCACGCTCAGGCTGCCGTCGACAGAGATGCGCCGGGTGCCGATCGACTGTCGCGGAACGCTCGGCCAGGTCGGCAACGTCGAGGCCGAGCTGGTGTCGGGCGGCAAGGCGGGCCGCAACCGGTGGAAGGGCGTACGCCCCCAGACCCGTGGCGTCGCCATGAACCCCGTCGACCATCCCCTCGGCGGCGGCGAAGGGAAGGCCTCCGGTGGGCGCCACCCGGTGTCGCCGTGGGGCAAGAAGGAGGGCCGTACCCGGGCCCGCCACAAGGAATCCGACAAGCTGATCGTCCGCCGGCGCCGCAAGCGCGGCGCCCGGCGCTGAGGCAGGAGGGCTCGCCGTGCCCCGCAGCCTGAAGAAGGGCCCGTTCGTTGACGACCACCTGCTCCGCAGGGTCGACGAGCTCAACGGACGCGGCGAGAAGCGGGTGATCAAGACCTGGTCGCGCCGCTCCACCATTATCCCCGACATGGTGGGCCACACCATCGCCGTCCACGACGGACGCAAGCACGTCCCGGTGTACATCACCGAGTCGATGGTGGGTCACAAGCTCGGGGAGTTCGCGCCCACCCGGACTTTCCGGTACCACGCCGGACAGGAACGGGCGGGGAGGCGCTAGCGATGGCCGCCACGCGGATGGAGGAGCAGCTCGGGACCCGCGCCGTCCTCCGGTACTGCCGCATGTCGGCCTTCAAGGTCCGGCCGGTGCTCGACCTCATCCGGGGTCGCGACCTCGATGATGCCCAGGACGTCCTGCGCTTCTCGGAGCGTGACGCGGCGAGGGTCGTGAGCAAGCTGCTGGCTTCGGCCGTGGCCAACGCCGAGAACAACGACGCGCAGTCGGCCGACGAGCTGTACGTGTCGGCCTGCTACGCCGACGAGGCCACGACCATGAAGCGGTGGCGGCCCCGCGCCCGCGGCCGGGCGACCCGTATCCGCAAGCGCACCTGTCACATCACCGTCGTGGTGACCCGGCTGCCCGACGACCGGCTCGCCCGTCGCCGGGCAGCGGACACCGGTGACGCTGCCGGCCGACGCGCCCGCCGCGTGGCCGGAGCCCGCCGCCAGCGGGTCGCGGCCTCGCGTGCCGCCGAAGCCGAGGCGGCTGACGAGGCTGGTGTGCCGGAGGGCGTTGAGGAAGCGGCACCCGCCACTGACATCAGTTCCGACGAGACGGGCGCCAGCGCCGATGCCGCTCCCTCCGAGCCGCCCCTCGAGCCCGAGGAGGAAGAAGCCGAGGGTGCTGCTGAAGCGGAGCCGGCCGCCGAGCCCGAGCCAGCTGCGGAGGCGGAGCCTGGCACCGAGGCGGCGGCTGAGGAGCCAGAGCAACCACAAGAGGAAGACAAGCCCAAGCCGAAACGACAGACACGGGCCAGAAGAGAGAAGAGGAACGAGTAGATGGGCCAGAAGGTCAACCCGTACGGGTTCCGGCTGGGGGTCACCACGGACTGGAA
>JBPYEZ010000088.1:0-20896 GCA_051984395.1 Acidimicrobiales bacterium
GAGCGCGTAGTCGAGTGCGATCTCGATGCCGAGCTCCCCTGCGCGCACCATGAGCTGCTCGAGGTCGGCGACCGAGCCCAGCTCCGGGG
This sequence comes from Acidimicrobiales bacterium, assembly GCA_051984395.1. Taxonomy (GTDB): domain Bacteria; phylum Actinomycetota; class Acidimicrobiia; order Acidimicrobiales; family AC-9; genus AC-9. The sequence goes on from JBPYEZ010000088.1 coordinate 90, forward strand.
CGACCGCGGTGTGGCCTCCCTCGGGCCCGCCGATCGCCCAGGGGCTCCCGGGATCGCCGGGGCGGCTCTCGAGGGTGTTGTCGGCTCCCTTGCGGCTCGTGGTCCCGATCGGGTGGATCGGGGGCAGGTAGACGACGTCGAAGCCCATCTCGGCCACGGCGTCCAGACGTCTCACGGCTCCGGCGAGCCCACCCTCCGAACGGGGGAACAGCTCGTACCAGGCCCCCGTCAACGCGCGCTGCCGATCGACCCAAAGGGCGACTGTCCGGGACCGGGCGAGATCAGGCGACCCGGCGGGACCCGCCATCAATCCCGTCACGTGGTCGCCGAAGGAGGGACCCAGCCGTCGCTCGAGCGGTGCACTCGCGCGGCGCAGGGCGGCGGCTGCCTCGAGGAGAGCGCCGGCGGGGTCCCGCAGCGAGGACCGGTCCCCGTTCTCGGCCCGCTGCGCGCGCTCCTCCAGGAGGCGAGCCCCCTCCTCGAGCTCCAGCGACAGGTCGTGGCCGGCGTCGCGCTTCACCGAGACGCGGTGCCGCCAGGTGGCCAGGCGGTCGGTCCACGCCTCCACCACCAGGTCGTGGAGGCCGACGACGCTCGGCTCGACGACCGCCTCCCAGCGGTCGTTGCCCAGCTCCCGCATGGGCGCGACCGACCAGACCGGCCCGTCGCCCGCCCGTGGTGCGTCGGCTGCCGGTCGCCACGAGACGCGCGCCGCCAGGACGTCGTGTCCGTCTCTGAAGATGTCGGCGGCGACACGGACCGCCTCCCCGACGACCGCCTTGGCCGGGTACGCGCCAGTGGGAGTGCGCGGGCGAATGTCGTCGATGACGATTCGGCCGATCACGAGCTCAGCCTTACCGCCAGGAGAGAGGAAGCCAAACCGGCCCGTGATCGCCCCGCTCGTCGGGGGGGTGCACGGCCCGGTCGGCCTCGGGGCTTCGCTAGCCTCCTTCCCGATGAGGGCGCTCCGGAGCTTCACCGTTCGCGTCAGGCTGCCCGAGGCGCTGGGGCCGCTCCATCAGCTGGCGACCAACCTGAGGTGGTCGTGGGACGAGCGCACGAGGGACCTGTTCCGCTGGGTCGATCCGCAGCGGTGGGAGGTCGCTGGGCGCGACCCGTTGCGGCTGCTGGGCGCGGCCGACCTCGACCGGCTGGAGGCCCTGGCCACCGACCCCGCCTTCATGGGGTTCCTCGAGGAGGTGCGCGCTGACCTGCACCGTTACCTGGAGGCACCCCTGTGGTTCCAGGGCCAGGGGTCGAGCCCCCTGCGGTCGGTGGCGTACTTCTCGCCCGAGTTCGGCATCGCCGAGGCGCTCCCCCAGTACTCGGGTGGGCTGGGCCTGCTCGCCGGCGACCATCTCAAGGCCGCCGGCGACCTCGGTGTCCCACTGGTGGGGGTGGGCCTGCTGTACCGCTACGGGTACTTTCGCCAGGAGCTGGATCCCGACGGCTGGCAACAGGAGCGGTACCCGGTCCTCGATCCCCACGCCCTCCCCGTCGAGCTCGTCGAGGGCGCCCTGGTCGAGGTCGAGCTGGCTGGCCGACCGGTCGTCGCCCGGCTCTGGCGGGCCCACGTCGGTCGGGTGCGCCTGTACCTGTTGGACACCGACATCGACGCCAACGACGCCGCCGGCCGGGCGGTGACCGACCGGCTCTACGGCGGCGACACCGAGCACCGGCTCAGGCAGGAGATCCTCCTCGGGGTCGGGGGTGTCCGAGCCCTGGACGCGGTCGGCGAACCGGCGCAGGTGTTCCACTCCAACGAGGGTCACGCCGGCTTTCTCGGCCTCGAGCGCATCCGTCGGCTCGTGGTCGAGGAGGGCCTGACGACAGACGAGGCGCTCGAGGCCGTGCGGGCCGGCACGATCTTCACCACCCACACGCCGGTGCCGGCGGGCATCGACCGGTTCCCGCGGGCCCTCATGGAGCGCTACTTCAGCGGCTGGGCCGAGGAGTGCGGTGTGGGCATGGACCGGTTGATGGGCCTGGGACATCTGCCGGGGGAACCGGCCGACGCGGACTTCAACATGGCCGTCATGGGCCTCCGCCTCGCCAGCGAGGCCAACGGGGTCTCGCGGCTCCACGGCGCCGTGAGCCGGGCCATGTTCAGTGACCTGTGGCCCGGCATCGAGGACGACGAGGTACCGATCGGCTCGGTCACCAACGGCGTGCACCCGGCCTCGTGGGTCTCGCCGGAGATGAGCGACCTCCTGACCAGGAGCCTGCTCCCGGCCTGGGCCGACGGCGACGAGAGCACGTGGGCGAGGATCGACGACGTCAGCGACGAGGAGATCTGGCGGGTCCGGGACCACCTCAGGGAGCGGATGGTCAGCTTCGTGCGCTCCCGCCTCGGGGCGGACGTCCTCGACCCGGGCATCCTCACGATCGGCTTCGCCCGGCGGTTCGTCCCCTACAAGCGGGCCACGCTGCTCCTGTCCCCGCCCGACCGCCTGACCGCCCTGCTCACGAACGAGGACCGGCCGGTGCAGCTGGTGCTGGCCGGCAAGGCCCACCCCGCCGACGACGCGGGGAAGGAAATGATCCGCCGAATGGTGCAGTTCTCCCGAGAGCCTTCGATCCGCCACCGGGTCGTGTTCGTGGAGGACTACGACATCGCCGTCGCCCTGGCCCTGTGCCAGGGCTGCGACGTGTGGCTCAACATTCCACGCCGCCCCCAGGAGGCTTGCGGCACGAGCGGGCAGAAGGCCGCGCTCAACGGAGCCCTCAACGTCTCGATCCTGGACGGGTGGTGGGACGAGTGGTTCGACGGCGACAACGGCTGGGCGATCGCCTCGGCCGAGCGCGCCGAGGACGGGGGCCGCCGTGACGCCATCGAGGCGGCCAATCTCTTCGACCTGCTGGAACGCCAGGTCGTACCCCTCTTCTACGACCGGCCGGAGAGCTCGGTGTCCCCGGGCTGGGTGCGCCGGATCAAGTCGTCGCTCAGCTCCCTCGGGCCCCGGGTGGGAGCGCCCCGTATGGTGCGCGACTACACCAGGGCTCTCTACGAGCCCGCCGCTCGCCGGGTCGAGTCGCTCAGCGCCTCGAGCTACGAGCGGGCGAGGGCCCTCGCCCACTGGAAGGCGAAGGTGTCGGCGGCGTGGCCCGCGGTGCACGTCGTCGCGGTCGACTCGGAGGCCACGCCCGCCGATCTCGGGGCCAAGCGCCGAGTCGACGCCGTGGTCGCGCTGGGCTCGCTCGACGAGGGCGACGTGACCGTCGAGCTGGCTCACGGGCCCGTGGGTCCCGACGGTGAGCTCACAGGGGTGTCGGTCACGCCCATGTCCCCCGTGGGACCGGCGAGCGGCGAGCACGACGCCGCCCTGCGCTACACCGCCTCGTTGGCGTGCGAGCAACCCGGCCGCTACGGCTTCACCGTTCGCGTGGTGCCCTCCCACGAGGACCTCGCCGGCGCCAGGGAGATGGGCCTGGCCGCCACGGCGTGAGGGACGAGTACGGTGCCTCGCATGCCCGAGCAGAACGTGTCAGTCGAGCGGCGTGCCGACGGGGTGGCGCTGGTCCGCCTCGATCGCCCCAAGATGAACGCCCTGTCGCGGGGGCTTCTGAGCCAGCTCGCCGCCGTGGCGTCCGAGCTTTCGATCGACCCCCCGGGCGCGGTCGTCATCTGGGGAGGCGAGCGCATCTTCGCCGCCGGGGCCGAGATCTCCGAGCTCAGCGGGCCCGAGGAGGCCGCCGAGGTCACGAGGTCGTTTCATGCCGCCCTCGACGGCGTGGCCGCCATCCCCCGGGCGACGGTCGCGGCCATCTCCGGGTTCGCCCTGGGTGGTGGGTGCGAGCTGGCGCTGGCGTGCGACTTTCGGGTCGCAGCGGCGACGGCGAAGCTGGGCCAGCCCGAGATCCTTCTGGGCATCATCCCCGGTGGAGGGGGAACCCAGCGCTTGGCCCGTCAGGTCGGTGCCGCCCGGGCCAAGGACCTGATCCTCACCGGGCGCCAGGTCGGCGCGACCGAGGCCGAGCGCATCGGGCTCGTCGACCGGGTCGTCCCCGAGGCCGAGGTGCTCGACGCATCCCTGTCATGGGCTTCCGAGCTCGCCGGCGGCGCGGTCGTGGCCCAGGGTCTGGCCAAGCGGGCGGTCGATGACGGGCTGGCCGGACCGCTGGCGCAGGGCCTGTCGTTGGAGCGGGACCTCTTCGTCGAGTCGTTCCGCACCGAGGACGCCGGCATCGGGGTCCGTTCGTTCCTCGAGAAGGGACCCGGAAAGGCCAGCTTCGTCGGCCGCTGACCGCAGGCGTCGCTGCTAGCCGACCAGGCCGGAGAGGATCTCGTCGGCCGCCTGGTACGGGTCCAGGCGGCGCTCGATCATGGCCGACCTGGCGCTGTCGAACGAGGCGCTCGTCGCCAGGCTGTCCGCCCGCTCCTCGAGCCGACGGATCACGATGGTGCGCAGCTCGTCCTCGAGGCGCTGTGCCCGCCGGCGATCCAGCTCCCCGTCCTCCTCCTGGAACGCCCGGTGGCGAGCCAGCTCCCCCCACAGCTCGGAGATGCCCTTGCCCGACGACGCCACCGTCTCCACGATCGGCGGCTGCCACTCGCCGAGCGTGGACAGCTCGAGCATGAGCGCGAGGTCGCGGTGCGTCTCGCGGGCTCCAGCACGATCAGCTTTGTTGATGACGAGGATGTCGGCGATCTCCAGCAGGCCGGCCTTGTTGGCCTGCACCGCGTCGCCCCAACCCGGGTTCACCACGACGACGGTGGTGTCGGTCGCACCAGCGACCTCCAGCTCGACCTGTCCGACGCCGACGGTCTCGACGAGCACCATGGGCATCCCGACGGCGTCGAGGACGCGAATGGCCTCGGGCACGGCGAGAGCGAGACCGCCCATGTGGCCGCGGGTCGCCATCGAGCGGATGAAGACCCCGGGATCCACGGCGTGCTCCTGCATGCGGATCCGATCTCCCAGGATGGCGCCTCCCGAGAACGGCGACGACGGGTCGACCGCGAGCACACCCACCTGGCCGCCCTGGCTCCTCGCTTCGGCGATCAGCCGATCGGTCAGGGTGGACTTGCCCGATCCCGGAGCACCGGTGATGCCCACGCTGTAGGCCTGCCCACCTTTCGGATAGGTGAGACGGCCGACCGCCCGGGCCTGTGGTCCGCCCCGCTCGACCAGAGAGATGAGCCGGGCCAACGAGGCGCGGTCACCCTCGAGTGCCGCCTCGACCAGCTGCTGGGCGTCGGCGCGGGCTGGCACTCAGCTGGCCCTGGACACGTCGGCGCCCAGGGCGGCGAGCTTCTCGGCGAAGGTCTCGTAGCCCCGGTCCACGTGAAAGGCGTCGCCCACGATGGTCTCGCCGTCGGCGACCAGGCCGGCGAGGACGAGCGCGGCACCGGCCCGGATGTCGGGAGCGCGGACGGGCGCTCCTGACAGACGCCGCACGCCCCGAACCACTGCGTGGTGGCCCTCCGTGCGGATGTCGGCGCCCATGCGCCGGAGCTCGTCGACGTAGCGGAACCGGCCCCTGAAGAGGTTCTCGGTCACGATGCCCACACCGTCGGCGACCGACAGCATCGTCACCAGCAGCGGCTTGTAGTCCGTGGCGACCCCCGGATAGGGAAGGGTCGCGACGTCCACCGACCGACATGGTCCGGAGGCCGTGACCCAGAGGCCGTCCGAGGTGGGCGAGACGTGGACGCCCATGCCACCGAGCTTCTGGATGAGCATGTCGAGGTGCTCGGCCCGAGCACCCTCGACGACGGCCTCTCCTGTCGCCAGACCCACGGCGGTCAGGAACGTCGCCGCCTCGACCCGGTCGGGGATCACGCGGTGATCGGCCGGCCGGAGCTCGTCGACACCTTCCACCTCGATGCGTGAGGTCCCTGCGCCCCTGATCCGCGCTCCCATACGGGTCAGGAAGGTGGCCAGGTCCCCGACCTCCGGCTCGCGCGCCGCGTTCTCGATGATGGTCGTGCCCTTGGCCGTGGCCGCGGCCATGAGCACGTTGTCGGTGGCGGTGTGGCTCGGGAACTCGAGGACCACCCGGGTGCCCACCAGTCGTCCCGCCCTGCCCTCGACATAGCCGTGAGCGGCCTCGAACGTGACGCCCATGGCTTCGAAGCTGCGCAGATGGATGTCGATGGGGCGGTGCCCGAAGTCGTCGCCCCCGGGCATGGCGACCTTGGCCGTGCCGAAGCGGCCGAGCAGCGGGCCCAACACGACCACCGAAGCGCGCATGCGCTCGACCAGCTCGTAGGGCGCCTCAGGATTGAGGTCGGCCGGCGTGTCGATCGTCAGCTCGTGCTCCCTGGAACGTCGGACGCCGACGCCCATGGCCGCCAGCACGTCGCTCATCGTCTCGACGTCGGCGATCCTGGGCACGTTGGACAGGGTGTAGCGGCCCTCGGCCAGCAGGCAGGCGGCCATGAGCTTGAGAGCCGAGTTCTTTGCCCCTCCCACCGGCACCGAGCCCGACAGCGGCCGGCCTGGCCGAATCACGAAGCGATCCACGGGCGTCAAGTATGGTCGGTCCGGCCACCTCCTCTGGACGACCATCGACCTCTGCCGTCGCTGCCGCGCGGTAGTCGGTATGGTCGCCCCCCATGGCGGCGGCGCTCCATCGGGTCGTCACCGAGGCCACCGTCGTCCCCGCCCGGGCCGACGAGGCGCTCGAGCCGCGGTCGCACATGGTGCTGGAACGAGCCCTCGGACCCGGCCTGTTCGAGGCGGCCGACGGCCCCGTCGAGACCTACCGCCGGCGGGTCGTCGTCGAGCCTGCCGGCAGTGGGTTGGCCCGGGTCAGCCAGACGGTCGAGTTCCGCCTGGCGGTGCCCTGGGTCGGCTGGCTGTTCCTGCTGCCCGCCCGCCGCCACCTCGGCGCGCTCGAGCACGTCTCGCGCGTTCCGTGGTGGCTGCCGCCGGCGCGGCTGGATCCCAAGACGACGAGGGCCCTCACCGCGCTGGCCGTGCTGGCGTTCGTCGACGGGTACCTCGGGACGGTCCTCACCCAGACGGCGACCTTCGCGGCGCGAGAGTTCGGCGCCAGTGACCGGGCCCTCGGCGTCGCCCTGGCTGTGGTCAGGGCCGATGTGGCCCTGGCGTTCGTGCTGGTCACCCTGGCCGACCGCCGAGGCCGGCGCCGACTGCTGCTCGGCTGCACGGCGGCCGGGTGCGCGTTGACCGTCGCCGGCGCGGCGGCGCCCTCGTTGGCCTGGCTCGCCGGCAGCCAGGTCGTCTCCCGGGGCTTCGTGACCGCGGCCGTGATCCTGCTGGCGGTGGTGGCCGCCGAGGAGGTCCCCGCCGGCTCCCGCGCCTACTCGTTCGGCATCCTCGTGCTGACCGCGGCGCTCGGCGCCGGCCTCTGCGCTGGGCTGCTGACCCTCGCCGACCTCGGGCCCGGAGCGTGGCGGACGCTGTACCTGGTGCCGGTGCTGGGGTTGATCACCCTCGTCCCCGTCGGCCGCAAACTTCCCGAGAGCCGCCGCTTCACCGCCGCCCACGCCACCGCGACGCTGCGTGGTCACGGCTGGCGACTGTGGCTGCTGGCCGGGTCACGGTTCCTGCTCAACCTGTTCCTCGTGCCCGCCACCCAGTACCAGAACCAGTTCCTGCGGGCGGAGCGTGGCTTCTCGGGCGCCAAGATCTCCCTGTTCGTCATCGGCACCAACACGCCGGGCGGCATCGGCGTCGTGGCCGGAGGTCGACTGGCCGACGTGCGCGGGCGCCGGATCGTCGCCGGCGTGGGCCTGCTCGGCGGCGTGGGTGCAACGGTGACCCTGTACTCGACCCAGGGCTGGCCCATGTGGACGGCCGCGGTGGCGGCTTCTGTCATCGGTGCCGCCGTGCTGCCGGCCCTCGGCGTGTACGGGCCCGAGCTGTTCCCCACGTCGCTCCGAGGCCGGGCCAACGGCCTGCTCTACGTGAGCGACCGGCTGGGCGGAGCCAGCGGCCTGTTGACCGTGGGCTTCCTGGCCGGCCCCCTCGGCACGCTGGGACGGCCGCTCGCCCTGCTGGCGCTGGGCCCGCTGTTGCTGAGCGTGATCGTGCTGACCCTGTTTCCGGAGACGGCCGGCGTCGAGCTCGAAGTGCTGAACCCCGAAGATGCCCCGAGCTCGGAGCCGCGCCGATCCGACCAGCCGTGAGAGGCGGAACTGCCCCCCTGGTCCCGGGGACGGCTCGAGCCACGTCTCCGGAACGAGCCACGTGTCCGGAACGCGCACCCTGTGGCCGGGTCACGCCGGCTCGCCTGCCGACAAGCCCGGCACGCGGCCATTGTCTGCTTCGTCCGGGTGCCTTGACCACCGAGCCGCCCCAGGCGATCATGAAGAAGGTACATGCGGTGAGGGTGCGCCGATCCCCCGTCCCCAGATGGTCGCGAACTGACGGGGTGTAGCTAGTCGCGAAACCGACCTCGCCACACGGGGAAAGGCGGCGTGGTGCGGGCGGGCGTATCGACCATTCCGCTGGTTGATCTGCGAAGAGAGCACTCCCAGATCGCCGGCGAGATCGAGCAGGGTTGGGCCGGGGTCATCGAGCGGATGTCCTTCGTCCTCGGTGACGAAGGTCGGGCCTTCGAGGCCGAGTTCGCCGCCTTCTCCGGTGTGCCGTGGTGCGCCGCCGTCGGCAGCGGGACCGACGCCCTCGAGATCGCCCTTCGGGCCTGCGGTGTCGGCGCAGGAGACGAGGTGATCGTGCCGGCGAACTCGTTCGTCGCCAGCGCCCTGGCCACACTCCGGGCAGGCGCTGTTCCGGTTCTCGTCGACGTCGATCCCGAGACACTTCTGGTCGATCCGGAGCAGGTGGCCCGGAGGCTCGGAGCCCGTACGCGGGCGATCATGCCTGTCCACCTCTACGGGCAGCTCGCCCCGTTGGCCGAGTTGCGGGCACTTGCCGACGAGGCGGGTGTCCTCCTCGTCGAGGACGCCGCCCAGGCTCACGGCGCAGGACGAGGCGACATCCGAGTCGGGACCGTCGGCGACGTGGCAGCGACCAGCTTCTACCCGGCGAAGAACCTCGGGGCGTACGGCGACGGCGGGGCGGTGCTGACGGGGTCGGAGGAAACGGCACGGCGAGTACGGGCTTTGCGCAACTATGGCGGCGAGTCCCATTACGAGCACGAGGAGCTGGGATTCAACTCTCGCCTCGACGAGCTCCAAGCGGTCGTCCTGCGGGCCAAGCTCCGCCATCTGGCGGCGTGGAACGAAGCCCGGCGGGCGGCGGCGGCTCGCTACCAGAAGCTCCTCACCGACCTCGGTGAGGTGCGACGACCGGCAGCAGCAGAGTCGGAGTCGGTGTGGCACCTCTACGTCGTGCGGGTACCGCGCCGAGACCAGGTGCTCGCCCGACTGCACGAGGCAGGCATCGGAGCCGGTGTGCACTACCGGACCCCGATACATCTCCAGGGGTTTGCGGGCTTTCTCGGCTACGGCGAGGGAAGCTTTCCCGTCGCCGAGGCGGCAAGCCGAGAAGTGCTGTCGCTGCCGATGTTCCCGACGATCACGCCGGACGAGCAGGAGCGGGTCGTCCACGAGTTGGGTCGGGCGCTTCGGTGAAGGAGCTGGCCAAAGCGTTCGTTCACGATCGGGCCCTCGTCGAGACGGACGAGGTCGGAGCGGGAACGAGAGTCTGGGCCTTCGCCCACCTGTTGGCGGGGTCCCGGATCGGACGCGACTGCAACATCTGTGACCACGTCTTCGTGGAGGGCGACGTCTCGATCGGCGACCGGGTCACGGTGAAGAACGGGGTGATGATCTTCGATGGGGTGACGATCGAGGACGAGGTGTTCATCGGTCCCGGTACCGTCTTCACCAACGACCTGCGGCCCAGGGCCGGGATCGGGAGACCACCTCCGGTCCTCCTGCCGACCGTCGTGCGGGAGGGCGCCACCCTGGGTGCGAACGTCACGGTCGTCTGCGATCTCACCGTCGGCGATCGGGCTTTCGTGGCCGCCGGGTCCGTGGTGGTGCGCGACGTCCCCCCTCACGGATTGATGATGGGCAATCCCGCCCGCCGGGTCGGGTGGGTCTGCAGCTGCGGCAGGAGGCTTCCCTCGTCGCTGTGGTGCGAGTGCGGGAGAGGCTTCACGCTCGTGGGCGAGACCGAGGGTCTGGTGCCGGCCGCGGGGAGCAAGCACCCCGTCGGGCCTCCGGGGCGGTAGACAGAGGTGTGCGGCATCGCAGGCCTGGTCGGACGACGCCAGCCCGAACGGCTCCAGGCCATGCTCGACCTGATAGCCCACCGGGGCCCTGATGACCAGGGACAGACGTGGGTCGAGGCCTCGACTGGCTGGGTGGGACTGGGCAACCGCCGTCTGTCGGTTCTCGACCTCACTCGGGCCGGGCATCAGCCCATGGAGCGAGATGGGCGTGTGCTGGCTTTCAACGGTGAGGTGTACAACTTCAGGGAGCTGCGCCGGCAGCTCGAGCAGTGTGGCGAACGCTTCGTCAGCGGCACGGACACCGAGGTCGTGCTCGCCGTTCTCAACCACTACGGCACCGATGGGCTCCGCCGGCTCAACGGGATGTTCGCGCTCGCCTGGTGGGACCCGACCTCCGATTCGGTGGTGGTGGCCAGGGACCGGTTCGGCATCAAGCCGCTGTACTACTCCGCTCGGGAGGAGGGTCTGGTCTTCGCGTCCGAAGCGAAGAGTGTCGTTGCGGTGGGACCGCCGCCCCAGCTCGAGACGGCCGCACTACCGTCCTATCTGGCATTCGGCTGGGTGCCGGGTGATCGGACGCTCTTTCGAGGTGTCCGAGAGCTGCCTCCCGGCCACGTCCTGCGGTGGTCCAGGGGCTCGTGTTGCGTCGAGCCCTTCCGGGACACCGCTCCGAGACCTGAGCCCGGACTGAGCATGGGCTCGGCAGCGGCCGAGCTGCAGCGACGGCTGAGCGATGCCGTCGACCGGCAGCTGGTCGCCGACGTCCCCGTCGGTGTGCTGCTGTCCGGAGGCCTCGACTCGACTGCCGTTGCCGCTCTCGCAGCGCGAACGTCGAGCAAGCCGGTCACCGCCTACACGATTGCCTTCCGCGAGGAGGACGCGGCGACCGAACAGAACGCCCAGGACGCGTACTTCGCCCAACGGGCCTCGGACCAACTGGGCCTCGACCTGCGCGAGATCCGCGTCTCACCACGGGTGTCGGACCTGCTCGACCGGGTCAGCTGGCACATCGACGACCCCGTTGCCGACCCGGCCGCCATCCTCACCCTCATGATCTCCGAGGCGGCGGCGTCCGAGGTGACGGTCCTGCTGTCGGGCCATGGCAGTGACGAGCTCTTCGCCGGCTATCGCGTGTACATCTACCACCGGGTGGCCGAGCTCCTCCGGCGGCAGCCGGGCCTCGCCCGCGACGCCGAGTCTCGTATCGCCGACCTGCTTCCGCAGGTGGCGCAACGGCTACCCCAGCGCGCCCAGCCCGGGCTGTTCCTGGCCGCTCACCGAGCGAGCCGGATGGTCCTCGATCATCTCGACGACGGGCCGGAGGACCGGTACCTTGCGTTCCGCTCGGGCTACTACTTTCCCGACGGTGGGCTCGGGGATCTTCTCACCCCTGAGGTGCGCGAAGCGGTGGCTGACGAGGACCCGGCGAGCGTCCATCGGCAGGCTTTCGTCGCCCAGGACGACCTCGACTTCCTCGATCGAATGCTCTATGTCGACTTCAAGACGTTCCTGGCAAGCGACAACCTGCCCTACAGCGATCGGATGAGCATGGCCGCGTCGGTCGAGATGCGGGTGCCGTTTCTGGACGATGCCGTCGCCGACTTCGCGCTCTCGCTACCGGAGAACCTGAAGTTGCGGGGACTGCGAGGTAAGGCGGTCCTGCGAGCCAGCATGAGAGGGGTCGTTCCCGACGAGGTGCTGCGCCGACGCAAAGCGGGCTTCGGTCTCCCTATCAGGGCCTGGCTGGGGAACGACCTTCTTCCTCTCGTCAACGACCTGTTGTCCAGCGCCTGGCTCCACGACACCGGTCTGTTCTGCCCTGGCGCGGTGCGGCGCCTCGTCGACGAGCATCGCACCGGCGCTGCCGATCACACCTATCGGATCTGGACCCTGCTGACTTTCGCCCTCTGGTGGCAGACCCACATCTCCAAAGCGTGACCGTAGAGGAGCGCCACCGTGAGGAAGCAACGACGTCCTGGGCGAGCACGGGGTACCACAGGCTGGCATCGCGCCGTCGTCGTTGCATCGACCGTTGTCGGGCTCGTGGCGGCCGGCGTCGTCGCCTCAGCTTGTAGCGGCGGCGACCAGACCAGGAGCGCCCCGACCATGGGATCAACCACATCGGCCCCCGCTCGCTCATCTGCGCCGGCTCCGATCTCCGTCACACGGGCGGCCACCAACCTGCCGTACTACGCAGCGTTCCAGTCCAACAACGACCGCATCGTCTCGACTTCCGACGGAATCTTTCTGTCGTACTTCTCCAACTGGAGTGGGACGAACGGTGGCAGCCGCGATACAGGGAACGCCGTCGTGGTTCGGAGCACGGATGGAGGATCGACGTGGACCACCCTGGCGAACATCCCTGACATCGTCGGCAAGCACGCTCCCGCGACCATGACGGCGGATGCATCGGGCAACGTGTACGCGTTCATGGAGAGTGAGGCCTGGGGAGGCGACGACGGTCGCATCTACATGTTCCCGAGATCGGCGAACTTCGCCAACGACGGCAGCGACTATCTCGAACTGCCGAGCCTGGGAGTCGGAGCCAACAAGTTCGCCATGACCTACGACGCCAGCGCCAACAAGATCTTCGCCGTCTCTCAGTACTACATGGCGCAGGTGACGACGACCTGCCAGAGCGAGATCGGCAGCAGAGGCTCCCCGGCCTGCTCGTCGGGAGCACCCGACTCGCTGAGCGATCTCCAATGGGCTCACTTGTGTGACTGGTCATCATGCCAGCCCGGCGTCAGCGGCTCGGTGGCGCAATACCCGTTGGTCTATGCGGGTCGCGACAGCGCTGACGCCCACGTGGTGGTCCTCGGATGGACCGAGGAGGCCGAGGCCAGCGGGTCCAACTACTACGATAACCGGTTCATCTTCTCCGGCGATGATGGGGCAACCTGGCATGGAACGTCGGGTGCAACCATCTGCGCCACCGGTTGCACGTACGGCTGGCAGATGGACACCGGTCCCAACGGACCTTCATTCCTGATCAATCGCAGTAGCGAGACCGGCACGAAAGACGGCCCGTGGATGGACAGCCTCTATAGCCAGGATGGCTACTTCATGTTCGTGTACTCGCGGTGCGCCCGCGACATCTGCAGCCCGCACGAAGCTCCGGAGTACGCCCGATTCTCGAGGAGTGGCGGAAACGCGACCCTGGTCAATCGCATTCTGGCGCCCAGCTGCCTCAGTACCGGCAGCGTCTGCCCCACCAACGGTGCCGCGGGAGGATTCTTCTCCGGCGCCGGCACCACCGGGGCGCCGATCTACTACACGACACAGCAAAGCTCCAGCAGCACAAAAAACAGAATCGTCACGATCGCGAGCACCGACAGCGGAGCAAGCTGGCATGACCAGGCGGCCAGCGGGTGGGGAAAGTGGAATTATCCGTATGCAGTGAGCGGCGGACCGACGCTTGCCTCCAACGGACAGATCGTGGGTGCGTTCGTCGACATGACTGGGCGCGTCGGGGGAAGTGGATACGACAGACTTGACGACAAGACGCTGGACTTCTTCCACACCTGACTGCGGTCAGCACCGGCCGGGGATCGTCGTGTCTTCGGCTCAGACGTATCGTCGGGGGAGTGTCCAGCAACCCCCAAGGTGCTCGTCGAACGGCCTCGGTCTGAACTCAGCGAGACCTCCCTCCGGGAAGTTGGTCAGCTCGCCGAATACGACCCGCCCGGCAACATCGTAGAGATCGACCCGCACGAAATCGGTCTCCTGACCGAGTGCCGTGGCGACCTGGAGCATCCGCTCGAGTGTTGGCGGCGGGGGAATCTCGAAATCGGCCCTTGGGAACCACATGTCGACCTCCACGAGATTCCACTCAGGGGAGAACAGGGTCGCCCTGTGATCCGTCCAGCGGCCGGTATGCACTTCGACCAGCTGGACCCGGCCATTGAACACATAGAACTTGTAGTCCGGTGGGGGCAACGTCCCCTCGGGCCCTGTCAAGAGCTCCTCGACCAGAAGCTTTCGAGGGACGTTGCGGTAGGGCCACTCCCCCACCCAGCTTGCGTAGTCGTGCTTGAGCCAGCGCCGACAGGTGGCAACCAGAAAGTCCCAGCCGAGGTCGTCACAGGAGGCGATCACGCTGTTCTGACCAGGCTGTCCCTTGGACAAAGGTAGGTCAGCAGCGAATCGAGCCGGGTCGGTGACGATGAAGACCGTCCCTGAAGCGTGGTTTGCCTTGACGACGAACTCCCGAGGCAGGCAACTGCGGTCCAGGTCCACCGGGTCGTCGACGACGGCATAACATTCGGCGAGCACCTCTGAGCCGACCATGCTGGCCACATACTCCCGGACGGCGACCTTGTCCACGAAGGTCGTCAGCAGAGGCCGGCGATCCTTGACCATCTTCCACCGCACCTTCTCGAAGAACGAGGCAGGGCGTCGGGACAGTCGCCATGGATGGTGGGTCCAGTAGAGGAGTCGAACTCTCACTTCGAGGGGCAGCCGAGCCCAGCGCCCCAGCTGCAACAGTCTGATCCGCAGACGACGGCCAAGCCGTTTGGCGAAGCTCAACGTCAGCTGCCCACGTCCGGGGGTCGAAGACGTCGGCCGTGAAGCCACATCACTCGACGGGCGATCTCGTCTGCCAGACGATCGCGTCAACATCATGCGACCTGTCTCTCCGTCTCCGGGTGCGGTCTATCGAGCTTGAGCGCCTCTATCCACTGTGCGGCAATCCGGGATCCGGCGTGATGGGCGAGGACGTAGCTCCGGCAGGGCTCCAACCACCGTCCCGCATCGAGTCGGGAGCGCCACAGCTCCTCAGCGGCAGCGGCGAGCCTCTCGGGAGATCCGTGGGCGAAGGTGCCGATCCCATTCGTCTCGATGGCCCCGCCCGGATCGTGTGACAGAGCCAGCGCCGGAATACCGCGCGTCCACGCTTCGAGGAACACGTTGGACATGCCCTCGTTGTCGGCGGTGTTGACAACGGCGACGGCACGATCGATCAGGCTGAGAACTTCATCTCGCGGTCGCGACGAGAGCAACTCGAGGTTGTCGACACGGCTGGCAGCTGTCGCGACCTCTTTCTCGAGGTCGCCGTCCTCGGCGACAGCAACCATACGGAAAGGCACCCCTGGCATCCGCCGTGCCAGGTCCACGAACGCGAGGGGGCGCTTCCCACGCACGAGTCGACCCACCCAGAGAAAGGCCTCAGGCGTTCGCTCATCCCGAGGCGCCGGCTCGACCACGCTCTTGATCAACACCGGCTCCCTGCCGAAGGCCCTCTCGCACATGCCGACCTGCTCCTCCGTCTGCACGACGATGGTGTCGGCCAGGCGAATGCCCAGGCGGTACATGTGCTGATCACGATGCTTGTGCAGGCTGCGGGTCGGGTCGAAGTCGTTCACATGGGCGCTGGAGTAGACGAACCGCTTGCGACAGAGCTTGGCGGACATTCCTACCAACCCAACATGGGGACCTGAGGTCCGTGTCACGAAGACCCGCGCCTCGACGGTCCTCAGGGTCCGTCGGACCCGGTTCGCCTCGGCTGCCTTCTTCACCAGCGGCTGGTGGGGCGGGTACGGAGGGCGGACGACGATATCGACGCCGTCGAGAGTCGACGGAATGTCGCTATCGGGCAGGTCGAAGACGACGAGGCAGACGCGCATGCCGAGGCGAACGAGCTCCCGGCTGAGCAGCAGGATCTGCGTCTCGGCCCCGCCGTTCGAGCCGGAGCCGACCAAGAGCGAGCTCAGCGACGGAATGTAGAAGGCGATGTCGTAACGGTCGGTCCGCACCCTCAGGCCCCGATCCTCACCGACGAACCATCTCGGTTCACCGCTCGGTACACGCGCGCCGCCGCCCGGTTCATGCCCGTGATCCTCGCCCAGAACCGCCATCCGACGTCCTGTCGCTCGAAACCCACCCGCTCACGCGTGAGGGGCCCACGGGGGATCACCAACCGGCGGGAGGGCGTCACGACGGCACGGGCGTAACCGGCGTCGGCGACGGCTGCCACGACCCGATCGTCGTATTTGCCCCTGGGATAACAAAAGTCGACGACCGGTTGCCCGAGCCGCTCCTCGAGCATGGCCCGCGAGCTGTGGAGCTCCTCGGCGAGCTCGTCGTCGTCCAGCGAGGGCAGCTCCCGGTGGGTCATCCCGTGTGAACCGATCACGTGGCCGCGCTCGGTCATCTCGGCCAGCTGCTCCCAGCTCAGGAACTTCGCCGGCTCTTCGAGGAGAACGCTGCTGTCCACCTCCCGCTGGTGTCGACCCACGTATTGAGGACAGACGTAGAAGACCCCGCGGATCCCGTAGTGGTCCAGGACAGGCAGAGCCTCCGAGTAGGAATCCTCGTAGCCATCGTCGAACGTCGGGACGAACTGGCCGCTCGTCAGGCTCGCCAGCGATCCGGGCTTCATCCCGATGGCGAGCAGGGCTCTCATCTGCCAGCGAAGGTCGTCCGGGCTGACGCAGAGGGTCGAGTCGTTCGTGGAAGTGATCCGGTGGTAGCCGAGGATCCGCCCGCCGAGGATCGGCATTCGTGATGGAGGCAACGCTCGATCGGAGGTGGAGCGGGAACTCACCTCGACGACCTGTCGAGGTGACCGGCTCCGCATCGAGGAATGGCCGCCGTTACTGCGGGCATCTGCTGGAGCATCCCGTCGAACCATGCTCCGGTAACCCTCCACCAGGCGGGGCGAACCAACTGCCTCCCACCGCAGAGCCTGCTCGAAGCGTCGACGCGACGCCTGCCGGCGTGACGACGCGAGGGCTGGGTCGGCCAACAGACGCTCGACTGCTTCGGCCAGTGCTCCAGCCTCGTCCGACTTGGCGTACTCGATGGCGTCGCCGGCGACGATCTCCGTCTGTGGGAGCCGGTGGGCCGCGATCGGCGCACCCAGCGACATGTACTCGATGATCTTGACGAAGCTGGTGATGTCGTTCACCGGTGACCGGGTCTCCGGCGCGACGCACGCATCGGCTTCGGCTACGAGCCGGGCGATGAGG
Organism: Acidimicrobiales bacterium; assembly: GCA_051984395.1. Lineage (GTDB taxonomy): Bacteria > Actinomycetota > Acidimicrobiia > Acidimicrobiales > AC-9 > AC-9. The sequence goes on from JBPYEZ010000088.1 coordinate 17,174, forward strand.
GACCGGTCCATCACCCAACCGAGCCAGACGGTGCGATCCGAGATGCCAAACCGTCGTGCCAGCTCCTCAGCGTGGATCCTGTCGTCTCCGTCTCCGACCACGACCAGCTGAGCGCGCACCTTGAGCGACGCCATCGCCTCGACGAGGTGCCCGAGCCCGTCCTGAGCACTCGTTGTGCCGACGTAGGTAAGCAGCGGAACGCGGGGATCGCGCCAATCCAGCGGTGACGACGCCCGGCTCGCCGACAGGCTCCAGCCGTTCGGAGCGACGACCGCAGGGCTGCGCAGCAGCCCCAGCTGGTCGGCTCGTCGCTGGAAGCCCTCGTTGGCGAAGACAACCAGAGCTGCACGCCGGAAACTCTCCGCTTCGAGCCACGTCAGCACTCTCTCGATGACGCGGAACAATCCGTTCCGGCCGAACTTCTCGGCCACGAGGAGTGGAGCCGGATCGTGCTGGTCGTAGACGAACGTGGGACGTGACCCCTGAACGAGCCAGAGCAGGATCTGGAGGAGCCAGCCGTTGTCGGGCGGATTGCCCACGTGGAGAATGTCGATCCGGCGTCTCCGAGCAACCGATACGAGCACTCGCGCCGCGCGCGCCATGGCCAACGACTGCTCTCGTACCTGACCGACGGCACTGCGCGCCCGTGCCGGCAGATCGAACGAGCGGAGGTCGACGCCCGGCGTGTCGATCGCCAGGTGGGCCTCAGACCTTCGAGTGGGCCCAACCAGTGAAACGGCATAGCCTGCCTCCGCCAGCGCGCTCGCCACGGCACGCGGTCGGACGTCCGAGACGATGTCGGCGTTCTGGCTGACGACGGCAACGTGCACGTCAGGCACCCACTACCTCCTCGGTCTCCGAGCTCTGGTCTGCGCGCCCCGCGCTCTCGCCCGCGAGGTTCCTGTAGATGCTCGTGAGCCGGCCGGCGATCACGTCCGAGTCAAGGTGTCGCGTCTCGTCCCGAGAGCAGGTCCGCGCCGGCGCATCTCGCAGCACGTCCACGAGCGCGGCAGCGATCTCTTCGGTGGAGGAGTCAACCGCCATCACCCGGCATCGTCGAGCCTGTTCGAGGAGCTCGGCCACATCGCCGACATCCGTGGCCACAACAGGAAGGTTGCAGGCAAGCGCCTCCTTCACCACGTTCGGCGAGCCCTCGGCGACCGAGGTCAGGATGAGAGCGTCAGCCGCGTTCATCCAGATCGGGACGACGTCGGGGCTCTGTCCGGCGCAGATCCGGAACCGGAGACCCTCGACCTGGCGGGCGGCGATATCACAAGCAGCGGCCGAAAGATCGACCCGCTTTCCCGGAGAGCTCGCCCGACCGACGAACAGCACCGTCACCTCGTCGAGCGGCCAGCCAAGTTGGCGGCGAGCCGTATCTCGTGCCAACGGGCGGAACGAGCTCCTGTCGACGCCGTTCGGCAAGACGGTGCTCCGTCCCCTCACTGCCCGTGGCAGGATGGCCTCCATCTCCGTCGACATCGTGACGGTCGCCTCGACGAGCCGCGAGAGCCAGCGGAAGACAACGACCTCGATCCTGTTCTTTGCCCGAAAGGTGCCGTCCGGCCTTGGTTCCCCATGAAGGTCGTAGCCGATGTAGGAGACGAGGACTGGATAACGCCATTGCAGGCGAGCCAACACCCCACAATGTCCTGTATGAGCATGCACGACCGAATAGCGACGCGGGCCGAAGTTCAGACAAAGCATTCGCCAGGCGCCGACGATGTATCCCCACAGTTTGATGCGCCTGTTCACGAAGTAGACGTCAACGGCCACTCCTTGTTGCTCAACCGATTGCATCTGCGAGACGACGGCGGCGCCGCACGACGGGTTTCGGCCAGATGGCCACAGATTTGTCACGGCGAGGACACGCAACGGTGACTCCATCACTACCCCGCTGACCTGCCGAGCTCGGAACCCGTGCTCGTCAGCGATCGTGGGTCACAACGTGTCGAGCGAACGGTCCCGCCGCTCTCCGGTGCGATCCGCCCGGCCGGAGCGTCGACTACTTCTCTGTGCCACATCTCGAGCTGCATCAGCACCCAGAGACTCGTCGCGTTGTCCCTGAGCCCGGCGCGATGCTGATGGATCAGTCGCTCCAGCTCCGAACGCTGGAAATAGCCGCGAGCAAGGGACCGGCTGTCCAGCAGGACCTGGGCCGGTAGCTCGCGGAGCTCGTTCCGGAACCACTGGCCCAGGGGAACGCCGAAGCCCATCTTCGGCCGGTCGAGGACCGCGTCCGGCAGGACCCCTCGCATCGCCTTCCTCAATATGAGCTTCCCATGGGTCCCGGCGTGCTTGAGCTCGGCCGGCACCGATGCCGCGAACTCCATCAGCTGATGGTCGAGGAACGGGGACCGCGCCTCGAGTGAGGAGGCCATCGTGGCGATGTCGATCTTCACGTTGAGATCGCCTGCAAGATAGGTCTGCACGTCGACGTCCATCAGTCGTTCGACTCGGCTCGGCGCCGTCGACGCATGCCAGGGGCCCGCCAGGGCATCCTCAGGTATCAGGTCTCCGATACGGGCCGCGAACTCGGGCGAGAGGAGCCGTTGGCGGGACTCGGCGTCGAACGATGCGAGCAGCCTTCCGTACCGCTGGACGGGCGTCATGGCGAGGATCCGCCCGAGGCGGTGGGCGTGCCGCCGAATCGTGCTGGGCGAGCCACCACCTGCCAGGCGTTCGGCCATCCGAAGGGCGAGCTGCTGGACCGGTCGGGGCAAGCCCGTGACGCCTCGCGCAGCCAAGCTTTCGTTGTAGCGGTCGTAGCCGGCAAAGCTCTCGTCACCGCCGTCGCCGTTGAGTGCGACGCTGACGTGGCTCCTGGTCAGCCTGGCAAGGTGAAAGCTCGGGATGCACGACGGGTCTCCGAACGGCTCGCCGTAGTGTCGGGCCATCTTCGGCATCATCGACAGTGCATCGGGCTCGACCACGAACTCGTGGTGGTCGGTACCGAACCTCTCGGCGACCAATCGCGCGTAGGGACGTTCGTCGTGCTCCCTGTGCGGATAGCCGATCGAGAAGGTCTTGACGGGCTCGGACATCTGATCGGCCATGGCGGCCACGACCGCACTCGAGTCGACGCCGCCTGAGAGGAACGCCCCGAGCGGCACGTCGCTCAGCAGCCGAACGCGGGTTGCTTCCCAGATCTGGGCACGGACACACTCCTCGAGCTCGGGCACCGACAGCCCTGTGAGCTTTCGGGAGTAGTCGAGCGACCAGTAGCTATCGAGCTTCTCTCCGTGGGCCGTCACCGTGAGCCTGCTGGCTGGCGGCATCTTGTGGATGGCCCTGAAGGCCGACAGCGGATACGGGACGTATTGGAGCGCAAGGTAGGTTCCGATGGCGCGCGGCTCGATGTCCCGCTCGACGTCTGGGTCCTCGAGGAGTGGTCGTATCTCCGAGGAGAACCAGAGGCGGGATCCCTTGCGCGCCCAAAAGAGCGGCTTCTTGCCTGCACGGTCGCGGGCGAGCAGCAACTGCCGCCGACGAGCGTCCCACACGGCAAAGGCGAACATTCCGCGCAGCCGTTCGACCATGCCGGCGCCGTGCTCCTCGTACAGGTGGGGGAGCACCTCGGTGTCAACCCCGGAGGCGAAGCGGTGGCCCTTGCCCATGAGCTCGCGGCGTAGCTCCTGGAAGTTGTAGATCTCGCCGTTCAGGACGGCTACGACGGAGCCATCCTCGTTGAAGACCGGTTGGTCGCCACCCGCAACGTCGATG
>JBPYEZ010000089.1:0-2491 GCA_051984395.1 Acidimicrobiales bacterium
GGTCGAGCTCGACGGACACGACCAGGTCGGGAGGTGGCTCACGCCCGGCCAGTGGATGCTCGTCGAGACCCTGCGCCAGACGCTGGGCCAGTGCTCCCTCGGGTCCGAAGCGAGCCAGCATGTCCGACGTCGGCAGGGCGGCCAGCTGGCTCAGGGTACGAATGCCGAGACGCATCAAGAGGTCGGTCAGCTGTCTCGTCGGGCCGGCCTCCCGGGTCGACCCGGGACGTTCGAGGACGGTCACCGGGAAGTCGGCCAGGAAGGCGGCGCTCTCTGCGGGCGGCACGATGACACCCCGATCGGCAGCCAGGGTGGCGGCGAAACGTCCGTCGGCGATGCCCACTCCCCAGTAGGGACTGTCACGGCCGGTTGGCCCGGTCGACAACACCCCGGCGATGGCATTCGACACGGCTGCTCCGATCCGGACGACCAAGGCCTCCTCGCCGCCGAAATACCTCGCCGGTCCCCGGGTGGGTATGGCGCAGACTCCCGGGCGCGACACCTCCACCTTCGGGCCGAAGGCCTCGACGGCCGTCACGACCGGTTCGAAGGCACGAGCCTCCTGACCCCGGTCCCGCTCGATGACCATCAGGCCCGCACAACGGCTCTGCGCCTCGCGGCGGCGCAGCCCGACCTGGACGCCCTCGGCCCGAGCCGCCACCGACGCGGCCTCGACCCGGTTGGCAAAGACAACAGCGGCAGCGATGTCGGCGGGGATGCACGCGGCGGTCACCGCCCAGTCGGGACATGACACCACCAGGGTCCGGGTCGCCACGGCTCAAACCGCCGCCGGCCGTGCAACAGGCTGCGACTCCACGACGGCCATCTCCTCTTCGAGCGCCGTTACCTCGCCGTCGGGGGACGGCAGCCACAGGCGGGCCCTCACCGGCCGGGCCGCCGCTCCCCTGCCTTCGGCCACGACCTCGACCTGGCGAGCTTGTAGGCAGCCGTACCCTTCACCGAGCCCGGTCCAGCGACTCGCCGTCACGGCCAGGCCGACGTCGGTCGCGCCCGGCCAGGCCTGTCGTGGCTCGGACCGGTTGCCCGCCCCCGTCGAACCGGCCAGGACCACCAGGGCTGCACCCCGCTCCCGGGCCCGGTTGGCGAGGCGGCGGATGTCGGGCGGCCGAATCCGGCGGGGCGACCGGAAGACGACAACGTCGACGCCGTCGAGCAGCGCCGCCACCACCGTCATCCACCGATCCTCGGGAGCCGGGACCAGAGCGAGGTGGGATACGTCGACCCCGAGCTCGGCCGCCGTCACCGGGCCCAGATCGGAAACGCCCACCACCGCGCACCACGACCCCTCGACCGTGGCCCGGGCCAGCAGGGCCAGCGCCAGCGAGGTGGTGCCTCCCCCCGGCCCGCTCGACACCGTGATCGTGCTGCCCCGCCTGATCCCTCCGCCCGGCATCAGCCCCGACAGGGCCGGGATCACTTCCAGCCGCTGCTCCTCGGCGAGGGACACGGGACGTACCCGCCGGGCAAGCTCGGCCAAGGGCATAGAACCTCGATTTTACGGCCTGGCTCCCCCCAGGTCGAACGCGTGTTCGACTTGACAGTCGAACGTGTGTTCGGTAGGATCGACAACAGCCTTCGTGGGCGAGGCACCCACCGCCCTCCTCTGATCTGACCAATGTGCCTGCGCGCACCGTAAGAACGAGAGGAGGGGTATGTCCGAGAGTCTGCTGGTCGCAAGTCGATACCTGCGTGAGGCACTGGCTTCTTTCGAGCCCGAGGTCCGCGCAGGAGAGGACTGCGCCACCCTGGCCGAAGAGCTGGCCCGAACGGGCAAGGCCTGCGTGGCCGCCGCCGCCCGCGCCGCCGAGCGGGCGGCGGGCTGCGGGGCCCACGTGCGGCGGGGCTACGCCCAGGCCGAGGACTGGCTGGCCCGTACCGCCGGCTCGTCCCGAGGACAGGCCCGCGAGGCCCTGGCCACCGCCGCCGCCCTCCAAGACTGTCCCCGGACCAAGGAAGCAGTGGGCGCCGGCGAGCTGTCGTTGGCCCAGGGGGGCGAGATCGCCAAGACCGAGGCGGCCTGTCCAGGCAGTGAGTCCGAGCTGGTGGATCTGGCCAAGTCGGCGAGCCTGGGCGTGCTGCGGGACAAGGCCCGCAGCCGCCGGCTCAGAGCGGCCGACGTCGAGGAGCTGCATCGCCAGCAGCAGTCGGCTCGAGAGCTGCGGCACTGGACCGACCACCTCGGCATGGTGCGCGGGACCTTCGCCCTGCCCCCCGTGGTCGGGGTGCCCATCATCAACCGCCTGGAGGCCGAGACCGATCGCACCCGCAGAGCGGCCCGTCGGGAGGGTAGCGACGAGCCCCGTGCCGCCCATGCCGCCGATGCCCTGGTGAAGATGCTCACCGGCAAGGCAGGGGCAAGTCCGACCGGGCCGACATGGTGATCGTGTACGACCGCAGCGCGGCCGCCATGAGCGAGGACGGCCAGGGCCAGGCGCGCATCGTGGGCGGGGGACCGATCCCGATGGCCGAG
>JBPYEZ010000090.1:0-5117 GCA_051984395.1 Acidimicrobiales bacterium
CGTTCGCGGCGACAGACGCAACCGCGCTCAGCAGTCCGCCCGGAGAGGGCTCACACGACGATGACGACGGTGTGGCACAGCTTGTCCGAGAAGGTCTGGCGCTTGTGGTCCCACAGCGGCCACAGGAAGCCGGCGTACAACGGCAGGACGTCGACGATGTGGGCGATGTAGCGGACGATCGACAGCCACGGGCCGACCACCTCGCCGTCGTCCTGCCGCACGAGGCAGGTACCGACGAAGCGCTTGCCCACCGTCTGTCCCGTGATGCCCTGGACCACCAGGTTCCAGACGACGAACGCCACCACGACCACGTAGGCGAGGATCCCCACCGGCGCCCACACCCTGACCAGGATGGCCGCGGCCAGGAACGGGACCACGAAGTCCACCAGGTAGGAGGCGGCACGAAGACCCCAGTGGGCGAGCACCGCCTCTCTGCGCGGTCGGTCCTCGTCGTCGACGCTCGCCGGCGTCCCGTCGGACGCCTTGGAGTCCGGGTCCTCCCAGCGAGCCGACCGCGGCTCGGCCCACCCGGCCGGTCCTCTCGGCACCGGCACCGAGCCCTCATCGGGGCCTGCGGCGTCGCCAGGCCGGTCCCCCGGACCGGCGGCATCGCCAGGCCGGTCTCCCGGACCGGCTGCATCACCAGGCCGGTCTCCCGGACCGGCCTCCGAGGAGAGCGGGCGATCGGTGGTCAGGTCTGCTCCTTCGGTGGCCCGGGCGGAACTCCCCTGCGGGCCGCAGCCCGAACGTAGCAGCCGGATCCCGGCGCGAGACAGCGCCGGCAGCTCGGGGCGCGGAGCCGAGCCGTTAGGATCAATTCGGTCACATCCCTCACACGGAGGTGTCCCGATGCCGGAGAAGAGTCTCCCGCTGCCCCCGCAGTTCGATTCCGTCGAGGACGAGCGACTGCACCGTAAGCAGCGTCTCGCGGCGGCGTTCCGCCTGTTCTCGCGGTTCGGCTTCGACGAGGGGGTCGCCGGCCACATCACGGCGCGCGACCCGGAACGCCTCGACCACTTCTGGGTGAACCCCTTCAGCGTCCACTTCGGCCACATCCGGGTGAGCGACCTCATCCTCGTGAACGACCAGGGCGAGGTCGTCGAGGGCGACTACACGGTCAACACCGCCGCCTTCGCCATCCACTCCCAGGTCCATGCCGCCCGCCCCGACGTGGTGGCCGCTGCCCACGCCCACTCGATCTACGGCAAGTCGTGGTCAGCGCTCGGACGCACGCTCGACCCGATCACCCAGGACGTGTGCGCCTTCTATGACGACCACGCTCTCTTCGACGACTACACCGGTGTCGTTCTGGATGTCGAGGAGGGCAAGCGCCTCGCCCACGCCCTCGCCGATTCGAAAGCCGTCATCCTGCGCAACCACGGCCTGCTCACCGTCGGCCACTCCGTCGACGAGGCCGCCTGGTGGTTCATCACCATGGAACGCTCGTGCCAGGCTCAGCTGCTCGCCGAGGCGGCGGGCAAGCCGGTGCTCATCGACGAAGACATGGCTCGACTCACCTCCACCCAGGTCGGGTCGCACATCGCCGGCTGGTTCAGCTTCCAGCCGCTCTACGACCGCATCGTGCGGGAGCAGCCCGACCTGCTCGAGTAGCGGTGCGAGGCGGGTTCCCGACCGCGCCTACCGCTTCGCGCCCAGCTGCGCTCGGAGCTCGAACTTCAGCACCTTGCCGGCGGGGTTGCGGGGCAGAGCGTCGACCACTTCCAGGCGAGTGGGCAGCTTGTAGCGGGCCAGCGAGCGGCCACCTACTTCCCGCAGATCCTCCAGCGTCAGGGAGGCATTGTCCTTGACCACGGCGATCGCCACCACCGCCTCCCCCCAACGCTCGTCGGGCACGCCCACCACGGCCACGTCGGCCACGGCGGGATGCTGGAAGAGCGCACTCTCCACCTCGGCCGGATAGACGTTCTCACCGCCGGTGAGCACCATGTCCTTCACCCGATCGACGATGTAGAGGAACCCGTCCTCGTCGAGATAGCCGAGATCTCCGGGGTGGAACCAGCCTTCGCGGTCGATAGCGCCCGCCGTGGCCACCGGCTGGTTCCAGTATCCCTTCATGACGTTGGGACCGCGCACACACACCTCGCCGCGGGCCAATGGCTCGGCCACGTCGGCGCCCGCCTCGCCCGCCAGTCGCACCTCGGTGAACAACGGCGCCCGGCCGGCCGATCCCGCCTTCGCCAGGGCGAACTCGGGCGTGAGGAACGTCACGAGCGGCGCCGTCTCGGTCAGGCCGTAGCCCTGGTTGATGGGTATGCCGACGCCGTTGTAGATCTTGATGAGCGCCTCCGGCACGGGCGCTCCCCCGCTGACGACCATGCGCAGGCTGGTGAGATCGGCCTCACCGAACCCGGGGTGCTGGCTCATGAACAACAGCATCGCCGGCACGGCGAACATGGTCGTGATGCCGTGGCTGGCGACGGCCTCGATGCAGGCACCTGGGTCGAAGCTGCGATGCAGCACCACCTCCCCGCCCTTCTGCCAGGTGACGAGGGTGGTCACGTTCAGGCCGCCGATGTGGAACAGGGGCGCGACGACGAGAGTGATGTCGTCCTCGATGACGTCGAGGGTGTGAAGGGCGTTGACGTTGTTCCACCACAGGTTGCCGTGCGTGAGCATGGCCCCCTTGGGCCGCCCGGTCGTGCCCGAGGTGTACATGATGAGCGCCACCTCGTCGGCCCCTATGGGCTCGACGGCGGAGATCCGGGGGTGGCTGGCGATCACGGCGTCGAGCGGCTCCCACCCATCGGCGCCGGTGCCATCTGCCTCCAGGAAGCGCCGCACCGGCACGTCGGCGCGCACCGAGTCGACCACGGCGCGGTGCGCGTCGTCGGCTACCAGCGTGTGGATCCCGGCGTCGCCCATGATGAAGGCCAGCTCCGGACCAGTCAGTCGGAAGTTCAGGGGCACGAAGCTCGCCCCCAGGCGGGCCGCGGCGAACATGGTCTCGAAGAATGCCGGCTGGTTGAGTCCGAGGAACCCGACCCGGTCGCCGTGACAGACGCCGCCGGCGCGCAGTCCGGCTGCCAACCGGTCCACGCGGTCGAGGAGCTGGGCGTAGGTGCGCGTGGTTCCCTCGAAGGTGAGCGCCCGCCGGTCCGGGCTGAGCGCCGCCCTGCGGGCGAACCAGCTGCCCAGGCTGACGTCGACGTTCGCGACCATAGCAACTCCTCTCTCCGGCCGGCCGTGCCGACCATAACTCCGGCTGGCGGGCGCCGCCCGAGCGGCGCCGCTCGCTGCCTTCGGCACACTCCTGCGGCGACACCCGGGTCCCGCCCGAGCCCGGTGCTCAGGTGCGGGCGTCCCAGGTGGGAACCAGCCGACGGGCCGCCCTGGCTTCGTCCACCCGTGAGACGGGCGTGGTGCGCGGCGCCGCCTTGGCCGGGCCTGGATCCCCACCCAGGGCCTCGGCCGCGATGACCTCGAGGGCGAGGGCGAGGGCTTCGAGTGTCTGCGGGCTCTCGGTCTCGGTCGGCTCGATCATGAGCGCCTCCTCGACCGTGAGCGGGAAGTAGACCGTCGGAGAATGGAAGCCCTCTTCCAGTAGCCGCTTGGCCACGTCGAGGGCCTTGACGCCGCTGCGCCGCTTGAGGTTGGCGGCCGAGATCACCAGCTCGTGCATGTTGGGCCGGTCGTAGGGGATGTCGTAGGAGCCCCGCAGGCGCTGGCGCAACCAGTTGGCGTTGAGCACGGCGGCGTCGGCGATCCGTCGCAGGCCGTCAGAGCCGTTGGCGAGGATGTACGCGTAGGCCCGGGCCAGCACCACGGCGTTGCCGTGCCAGGAGTGCACCCTGCCGATGGAACGGTCGGGCATCTCCCACCCGTACTCGTCCCCCTGGTCCCGCTGGCCGCCGGGCCGACGGACGGGACGCGGTCCCGGCAGGAAGGGCGCCAGCCGCTCCGACACCGCCACCGGACCGGCGCCGGGTCCGCCGCCGCCGTGGGGCGTGGCGAACGTCTTGTGCAGGTTCATGTGCACGATGTCGAAGCCCATGTCACCGGGACGGGCCACGCCGAGGATGGCGTTGAGATTGGCCCCGTCGTAGTAGAGCAACCCCCCGACGTCGTGCACGGCGGTGGCGATGCTGGCGATGTCCTCCTCGAACAGCCCGAGCGTGTTCGGGTTGGTGAGCATGATGCCGGCCACCGTCTCGTCGAGGACGGCCTCGAGGGCGGCCACGTCGACGCAGCCCCTCGCGTCGGAGGCCACCGTCGTCACCTCGTAGCCGCCGAGGGTGACCGAAGCCGGGTTGGTCCCGTGGGCGGAATCGGGGATGATCACCCGTCGCCGCCGCGACCCGTCCCGCGTGGCGTGCCACGCTCGCATCAGCATCAATCCGGTGAGCTCGCCCGCCGCCCCCGCCGCCGGCTGCAGCGTGGCAGCCGCCATCCCCGTCACCGTGCACAGATCCTCCTCGAGGGCGACGAGCAGCTCCAGCCACCCCTGCACCAGTGACGCCGGAGCGGCGGGGTGGGCGCTGGTGAGGCCCGGGAGGGCGGCGACCTCGTCGCACAGCTTGGGGTTGTACTTCATGGTGCACGAGCCCAGGGGGTAGGCCCCGACATCCACCGCGTACTGCCGGTGCGAGAGCCGGGTGAAGTGCGCCACCAGGTCGCGCTCGGACACCTCGGCCACCTCGACCGCCTCGGGCCGCAGGTGTGCCGGCGGCACCAGCTCCTCGGCGGACCAGTCCGGCACACCCGTGGTGCGCAGGGACCACGACCGGCGACCGGGCTGTGAGAGCTCGAAGATGGTCGGCTCCGACTCCCGGCCCATGATCGGCGCGCTCGACGCCTGTCCCCCCGCCTGGTTGGCGCTGGCGCTCACGCTCTTCGGACCCATCACCGCACCACCTTCTCGAAGGCGGCGGCGAAGGCGTCGATCTCGTCCCTCGTCCGACGCTCGGTCACTGCCACGAGCAGACCGCCCTCGCATCGACTGGCCTCCAGTCCGGGGCCGAGCGGCACCCCGGCGAGGAAGCCCTCCTCGGCCAGCCGCTCGACGAGCACCTCACCGGCCACAGGGGCCCGGACGGCGAACTCTCGCAGGACCGGCGCCGACACGAGGGGCTCGACGCCGTCGACCGCGAGCAGCGCCT
>JBPYEZ010000091.1:0-29479 GCA_051984395.1 Acidimicrobiales bacterium
AGCATGCACAGTGTGAAGCCCGGGTCCCGCCCCCAGAAGTGACGGGCCAGGGCGCGGGTGGCGGCGGTCCAGCGGCTGTGGCCCACCATCACGTGGACGACGTCGCCCGGCTGAACGTTGTCCGCCACGGCCCGCTCGAGGTCCACGAGCTTGGACACCCCCGCTGCCACGACGATCAGCCGGAGGCGAGCACCAGGTCGGCCAGCCGCCGGCGATGCCACGCCTGGTGACCGAGCAGGAGATCGTTCTGCTTGGCCCGGCGATAGAACAGGTGGGCGTCGACGTCCCACGTGAAGCCCATCCCGCCGTGGATCTGGATGTCCTGCTCGGTGATGGACACCGACGCCTCCCCGACGTAGCCCTTGGTCATGGCAACGGCCATCTCCCGCTGTGGGTCGTCGACGTCGGACGCCCAGGCCGTGTACAGGATCCCCACCCGCGCCAACTCGAGCTGGTGGAGCATGTCCACGGCCTTGTGCCGGATCACCTGGAACCTGGCGATGGGCCGGTCGAACTGGACCCGCTGCTGGGCGTAGTCCACGGCCTCACGGAAGGCCTGGTCGCACGCGCCCACCGTCTCGGCCGCCAGCGCGACCGTGGCGTCGTCGAGGACCCGGCGCAACAGGCCCGCCTGGTCCCCCTCGGGACCGAGGCGCCGGGCCGGCGTCTGCTGCAGCGACAGCCGGGCCACCTTTCGGGTCACGTCCAGGGTCGGGACGAGCTCGGCCGCTGGCGACTCCACCAGGAACGCGGCCAGGTCGCCGTCGGCGTGGGCGGCGACGATCGCCCAGTCGGAGGTGTGGCCGTCGATGACGATCGGCTTGCGCCCGTCCAGCACCCACCCGCCGCCCGACCGGGTGGCCGTCGTCGTCAGCCCGTCGAGGGGATCACCCTGACCCAGCTCCTCCACCGCCAGCGTCCCCCGTGTCGTCCCGGCGGCCAGCCCGGGCAGCAGGTCCGTGGCGCCGAGCGCCACCGCGGCGGACGTCGCCATGATCGCCGAGGAGAGGTAGGGACCCGGGAACAGGGCCTTGCCCATCTCCTCCTGGACGACCACCAGGTCCACCAGACCCAGCCCCAGTCCGCCGTGGGCCTCGGGCACGAGCAACCCGAGCCACCCCAGGTCGGCCAGCTTGGCCCACAGCTCGTCGGTGAAGCCGCGCTCGTCGTCGATCATGCGTCGCACGTAGGGCATCGGCGCTTCGGCGCCGAGGGTCGTCGACACGGCGTCGCGCAGCGCCTCTTGCTCGGGAGAAAGGGCGAAGTCCACGGCCCGGAAGACTAACGCTCGTGTCAGGTTCTAGCATCGGCGTCCGTGGATTTCGCCTTCACGCCAGACGACGACGCCTTCCGGGCCGAGCTTCGAGCATGGCTCGAGCGCCACCTCGTCGAGTTCCGGGAGGGTGAGCAGGACGCTGGCCCAGGGCAGAGCGCGCTCACGTCGACCATGGAACGCCGACGGGCGTGGCAGCGCCGGCTCAACGAGGGGCGGTGGGCGGCCATCAACTGGCCCACCGAGTGGGGCGGGCGCGCCGCCACGATCATGCAGAACGTCATCTACTCCGAGGAGATGGCGCGGTCCCGTGCGCCGGGGATCTACAACGCCAACGGGATCTGGCAGATCGGCCCCATGATCATCCGGTGGGGCACGGCGGAGCAGCAGCAGCGCTGGCTCCCGGGCATCCTCTCGGCCGACGAGCACTGGTGCCAGGGGTTCTCGGAGCCCGAGGCCGGCAGCGACCTGGCCAACCTGCGCTGCTCGGCGACCCGAGACGGCGACGAGTACGTCCTCGAGGGGCGCAAGATCTGGATCTCCACGGCCCACATCGCCCAATGGGGCCTCTTCCTCGTGCGCACCGATCCGACCGCCATCCAGCGCAAGGCCAAGCACGAGGGCATCACGGCCCTCATCGTCGACATGCGGGTGCCGGGCATCGAGTGCCAACCCCTTCGCGACATCACCGGCGACGCCATGTTCAACGAGGTCACGTTCGCGGGCGCGCGCGTGCCGGTGTCCTACCGGCTGGGTGAGGAGGGCCAGGGCTGGCAGGTGGCGATGGGGACGCTGGGGCACGAGCGGGTGGGCACGTCGGGCCTGTCGATCACCCTGGCGACCGAGCTCGACCGGTTGATCGCCACGACCCGCAAGCACAACCCGGCGGCCCTCGACGACCCCTCCATCAAGGACCGCCTGGCTCGGGCCTGGACCCAGATCACGCTCACCCGCCTGCTCAACTACCGGGCTCTGTCCAAGGTGCTGAAGGGCGAGAAGAACTGGCCCGAGGTCCCGCTGGCCAAGCTCCAGTGGAGCAGCCTCTCCCAGACCCTGGCCGAGCTCGGGTGCGACATGCTCGGGCCGGCGGGCATCCTCGCACGCGGCGGTGCCGACGCCGTGGACAACGGGCACTGGACCCACCAGTACTGCTGGCAGCGCTACACCTCGATCGGCGCGGGCACCACCGAGGTGCAGAAGAACATCCTGGCGGACCGCGCCATCCAGCTGCCCCGCCACTGAGCACGGGTGCGGTTCGGGCTCATCACCCCGGTCGTCACGCTCAACCCCCGCGTCCACAACTCGTGGGAGGAGACCGCCGGGCTGGAGGCGGTGGCGGAGGTGGCTGAGGCGGCCGACCGGCTCGGCTACCACCACGTGACCTGCAGCGAGCACGTGGCCGTGCCGACCGGGTCCGTGGCCCGTCGAGGAGGGCGCTACTGGGACCCCCTCGCCACCTTCGGCTACCTGGCCGCCAGGACCGAGCGCCTGCGCCTGGCCACCCACGTGCTCGTCCTCGGCTACCACCACCCCCTGGACATCGCCAAGCGCTACGGCACCCTCGACGTGGTGAGCGGGGGACGCCTGGTGCTGGGCGTGGGCGTGGGGACGCTTGCCGAGGAGTTCGACCTCCTCGGCGTCGAGATGGACGGCCGGGGAAGCCGCGCCGACGACGCCATCCGCGCCCTGCGCGCCTCGCTCTCCCGCCGGGAGCCGGCCTACCACGGCGAGCACTTTCGCTACGAGGGATTCGTCGTCGATCCCTGTGCCGTCCAGGAGCGCGTGCCGATCTGGGTCGGGGGTCGCACGGCCCGGTCTCTTCGCCGGGCCATCGAGCTCGGCGACGGCTGGGCGCCCTTCGGCCTCGGCGAGGCCGAGCTGGCGGCCATGCTGGCCAAGGCCCGTGCGTCGGCCCCCTGGGCTGACCGGCAGGCGCCGCTCGAGGTCGTCCTCTACCCCGAGCCACCCCTCGATCCGGCCGCCGCGCCGGAGCAGGCCCGCGACGTGGTCGGCCGCTACGAGCAGCTGGGGGCGACCGTCCTCAACCTCCGCCTCCAGCACCGCTCCCTCGCACACTGCCTGGAGCAGCTCCAGGCGATGGTGGAGGCTGTGCCGCCCGTTCCCTGAGGGCGCGCACGCCCGCTTCGATGGCCGACGCCAGGTGGCGGTCGTTGCCCCTGGAGATGCGGTCGTGCACGCGCCGCTCGAGCAGCACGCGCAGGACCGGGTTGAAGGCGTGGTAGGTCTCGCGAAAGTGGACACGCGTGCGACCGTCGCCCAGGTCCTCCAGACGCGTCCATCCACTGGCGCTGGACCACAGCGGCTTGCCCACGGCGTCGTACCGCCACGAGACGCCGGGCTCCATCTCGCTGATCCATTCCCAGGAGACGCCGGTTCCGCCGGACAGCAGGTACCGCGGCACGGGGAAGGTGCAGTGGCGGATCAGTCCCAGCCCATGCTCGTCGCCCGGCTGGAGGATCTCGATGGTGACGTCGCCGTGGCGGCGTCGTCCGGAGCGGTTGGACCAGAACACCCGCCACACCTCCGTGGGCGTGGCATCGATCTCGATCGAGAAGCTGTGGTCCTGCACGGGAGCGCCCCGCGACCCTCTCAGGGCAGCCGTTCGATGACGGTGGCGTTCGCCTGTCCGCCGCCCTCGCACATGGTCTGGAAGCCGTAGCGCCCGCCGACCGACTCCAGCTGGTTGAGCAGCGTGGTCATGATCCGCACCCCGCTGGCGCCGAGCGGGTGGCCGATGGCGATGGCACCGCCCCTCGGGTTGAGGCGGTCGAGCTCCTCGGGCCGCGAGCCGGGTCCGGCCGCCTCGGGGAGGAACTCACGGGCCCACATGAGGGCGATGGCGGCGAAGGCCTCGTTGCACTCCATGGCGTCGAAGTCGCTGATCGCCATGTTCGATCGGGCCAGCAGCTTGCGCGTGGCCGGATTGGGAGCCGACAGGACGAGGATCGGGTCCTCGGCCGCCACGACGAGGTGCACCAGGCGAGCCCGCACGGGCAGGCCCAGCCGGTCGGCGGCCTGACGACTGGCGATCAGCATGGCGGCGGCGCCGTCGGACACCTGCGACGAGTTGCCAGCGGTGATGTCGGGCGCCAGCGAGGGATCCCAGGCGGCCGCGCTCGGAAGAGCGGCCAGCTTGTCGATCGAGGTGTCGGGACGAACGCCTTCGTCGGCCTCGAGCACGGCGCCGGTCGGCCGACCCTCCTCGTCCCTGACGGGCACGGCGACGAGCTCCCGGGCGACACGACCGCTGTCGGTCGCCCGCGCCGCCCGGCGGTGGCTCTCCAGGGCGAAGGCGTCCATGTCCTCGCGGCTGATCTTCCACTGATCGGCGAGGATCTGGGCCACCTCGAACTGGGTCTTGAGCTGGTTGTCGATCACACCCATGAACTGGCCGCTGAAGGGGCCCTTGCCGCCCTTGGCGTTCGAGGCCAGCGGGGTCCTGGTCATCGACTCGACACCACAGGCCACGGCGACGTCGTAGGCGCCGGCCATGACTCCCTGGGCCGCGAAGTGCACCGCCTGCTGGGACGAGCCGCACTGGCGGTCGACCGACGTGGCGGGCACGTGCCACGGCAGGCCGGCACCCACCCAGGCGTTGCGGGTGACGTTGGTGCTCTGCTCGCCGACCTGGGTCACGCAGCCGCCGACGACGTCGTCGACGATCCCCGGATCCACGCCCGAGCGCTCGACGAGCGCGGTGAGCACGTGGGCCAGCAGGTCGGTCGGATGCCAGCCGGAGAGCGCGCCGTTTCGCTTGCCGATGGGCGTGCGCACGGCGTCGACGATCACCGCCTCCCGAGTCTCCATCAGCGTGCCTCCTCCTGCAGGAAACTGACATGATAGTCAGCAATCGCATGCCCTCGACCGCCCGTCACCCGACACCCATCCGCCTCGACGTCACGGGGCGCCCGGTCGAGCTGCGCCCGGTCGACCTCGACACGTTCTTCCATCCCCGGAGCGTCGCCGTGGTCGGGGCGTCGGACACCCCGGGCCGCCCCAACACAGCTATGACCCGGAAGATCCGGGAGTGGGCCGAGCACGCCGGTGCCTCCATCTACCCGGTCAATCCCAACCGGGGGGAGGTCGATGGTCTGCCCAGCGTCCCCAGCATCCTCGACGTCCCTGTCGACGTCGACCTGGCGGCGATCCTGGTGGGCGAGGCGGTCGACGCCCTCGAGGAGGCCGTCGAGAAGAAGGCGCGGTTCGCGGTGATCTTCGCCGCCGGCTTCGCCGAGGTGGGCGGGACCGGCACGCGACTCCAGGCGCGCCTCGAGGAGCTGGTGCGATCGAGCGAGCTCCATCTGCTCGGTCCCAACACGAACCTCAACGCCTTCGAGACGTTTCGTGCGGACCTGCCGCCGCCGAAGATCGCGCTCATCACCCAGAGCGGCCATCAGGGGCGCCCGATCTTCCAGGGCCAGGACCTGGGCATCGGCCTCTCGCACTGGGCCCCGACCGGCAACGAGGTCGATCTCGAGGTCGCCGACTTCGTGCGCTACTTCGCCGACCAGGACGAGGTCGGCGTGATCGCCGCCTACGTCGAGGGGTTCAAGGACGGGCGCACCTTCATGCTGGCGGCGGACCACGCCGCCACCCGGGGGGTCCCCATCGTCGTGGTGAAGGTGGGACGCACCGACGAGGGCAGGTCGATGGCGATGGCCCACACCGGCCACCTGGCCGGGTCCGACAGGGTGATCTCGGCCGCGCTGCGCCAGGCCGGTGTAGTGCGGGTCGACGGGCTCGACGAGCTGCTGGACACCTCGGCCATGCTGGCCCGGGCCAAGCCGCCGTCACGGCCCGGTGCCTCGGGTGCGGGGTCGGTGGGCATCTGCGTGTACTCGATCTCGGGCGGAACCGGGGCCCACATGGCGGACCTGCTGGCAGCCGCCGGCCTGCGGCTCCCCTCGCTCTCCCCGGCCACCCAGCGACAGCTACGCGAGTGGATCCCGTCCTACCTGCGGGTCTCGAACCCGGTCGACAACGGCGGGCATCCGGCTGCCGACTGGCGGGGGCGCAGGATCCTCGATGCCGTCGTGGCCGACCCCGGCATCGACGTCGTCGTGTGCCCCATCACCGGCGCCCTCCCCTCGATGAGCCAGCGACTGGCCCAGGACCTGGTGGACGTGGCCGCCACGACGGACAAGCCCGTGTGCGTCGTGTGGGGATCGCCCGTCGAGGACGAGGTGGCGTACCGGAAGATCCTCCTGGGCTCCCGGATCCCGGTCTTCCGGACCTTCGCCAACTGCGTGGGAGCGGTGCGGTCCTACGTCGACTACCACGAGTTCCGCCAACGCCACGTCTCCCCCTTCTCGCGGCCCGCGATGAAGCCCTCGGCCGCGGCGCGCCGGGCCCGAGCGCATCTCCAGCCCGGGCAGGCGCTCTCCGAGCACTCGTCGAAGGCGGTGCTTGCGGCCTATGGCCTCCCGACGACGCGCGAGGTGCTGGCGACCAGCGGGGCGCAGGCCGTGCGGGCCGCCGTCGAGCTCGGACCGCGCGTGGTCATGAAGATCGGCTCTCCCGACCTGGCCCACAAGGCCGACCTCGGGTTGGTCGAGGTCGACGTGGCCGGCGCCGGCGCCGTGCGTGCCGCGTACGGTCGCCTCCTCGAGCGGGCCGAGGCGGCCGCGCCCGAGGCCGTCCTCGACGGGGTGCTGGTGTCGGAGCTGGTGACCGGCGGGACAGAGACCGTGCTCGGCATCGCCGACGATCCGCTGTTCGGGCCGACGGTGATGTTCGGGTTGGGCGGCGTCTTCGTCGAGGTCCTGGGCGACGTCACCTTCCGGGTGCCACCCTTCGACCGGGCCGAGGCCCGTCGGATGGTGCGGGAGCTGCGGGGGTCCCCCTTGTTGACCGGTGCTCGGGGCCGACCTCCGGCCGATGTCGGCGCCCTGGTCGACGCCATCATGCGGGTCCAGCGCCTGGCGGTCGACCTCGCCGGCGAGGTGGCCGAGTTGGACATCAACCCCCTCGTCGTGAGACGAAAGGGTGCGGTGGCCGTGGACGCCCTGGTCGTCTGCAGGTGAGCCACGAGCGCCCCGAGAGACAGAGACAAGGAGAAGCATGAGCGTGGACGAGCGGCCGGTCGAGGAGCTGGTTCGGTACCAGGTCGACAACGGCCTGGCCCGCATCACCATCGACCGGGCCGAAGCAGGCAACGCCCTCACGACAGCCATGCGGGACCGCCTGGCCGAGCTGTTCGAGGCCGTATCGGCCACGCTGGCCGTGCGCGCCGTGCTGCTGACGGGCACGGGCCGGGCCTTCTGCACCGGCGCCGACCTGCGCGGCTCGGGCTCTCCGCCGCCTCCCCTGCCCGGCAACGAGCTGCCGCCCGACGCCCCCGACCGCTCCGCCGGCGACGCCGCCCGCATGATCCGCAGAGGCTGGCAGCGCCTGATCGGCGCCGTCCTCGACGCCGAGAAGCCGGTCGTGTGCGCGCTGAACGGGACCGCGGCCGGCGGGGGCGCCCACCTGGCCCTGGCGTGCGACCTGGTCGTCATGGCCGAGGAGGCCCGCCTCATCGAGGTCTTCGTGCGACGAGGCATCCTCCCCGACGCCGGCGGCTGCTTCATCCTCCCCCGCATCGTCGGTGTCCAGCGGGCCAAGGAGATCATGTTCTTCGGCGACGACGTGGATGCGGGCACCGCCGAGCGGATCGGCCTGGTGAACGTCGTCGTGCCCGCATCGGAGCTGGAGAAGACGGCGGGACAGTGGGCCGAGCGACTGGCAGCGGGCCCGACCAAGGCCATCGGCCTCACCAAGTGGCTGCTCAACCGGTCGCTGGACTCCGACCGGCTGACGGCTTTCCAGGAGGAGGCCTGGGCCCAGGAGGCCGTCACCGGCACCGAGGACTGCAGGGAGGGCAGGGCGAGCTTCGCCGAGCGGCGGTCTCCGGTGTTCCGGGGCTGGTGAGCGGGCCGATGCTGAAGGACCGGGCCGCCATCGTCGGCATCGGGCAGACCCCCTACGCCAAGTCGCTGCCCGGCTCGGAGCTGTCGATGGGCTGTGACGCCATCACCGCAGCTCTGCGCGACGCCGGCATCCAGCCCGGCGAGGTGGACGCCCTGTCCTCCTACGCGATGGAGCAGAACGTCGAGGTCGAGGTGGCCCGCAACGTCGGCCTCGGCGACATCACCTACTTCAGCCAGGTCGGCTACGGGGGTGGTGCCGGGTGCGCCGTCGTCGGCCAGGCGGCGATGGCGGTGGTGACCGGCCAGGCCGAGGTCGCGGTGGCCTGGCGCTCCCGCAAGCGGGGCGCCGCTGCCAGTCGTCCCTGGTCGCAGGTCGCTCGGCGGGTCTCCGGTCCCGGCCAGTGGTCGAGACCCTGGGGGCTGCTGCGGCCGGTCGACGAGATCGCCATGCTGGCCCGGCGCTACATGCACGAGTACGGGGCGACGCGGGACCACCTGGCCAACGTGGCCCTCGCCTTCCGCAAGCACGCCAACCGCAACCCGGCCGCGACCATGCGCGACAAGACGATGAGCCGCGAGGACTACATGGCCGGCCGGTGGGTGTCGGAGCCGCTGTGCCTGTTCGACAACTGCCTGGAGACGGACGGCGCCGTGGCCTGCGTGGTCGTGCCTGCAGAGCGGGCGGCCGACCTGCCCCAGCCGCCCGTCTACATCCACGCCTTCGCCCAGGGTCTCAACACCCAGCACCAGACGATGACGAACTACCACCGGGACGACCCGCTCACCGGCCCGGCGTGGGCGTGCAGCCGGCTGCTCTGGCGCAACGCCGACGTGGCGCCCGCCGACGTCGACGTGGCCCAGCTCTACGACGCCTTCAGCCCCCTGATCCCGCTGTCGCTGGAGGGCTACGGGTTCTGCAAGCGGGGCGAGGGCGGCGACTTCACCAACGACGGCAACATCGAGTGGCCCGACGGCGACCTGCCCGTGAACACCTCGGGCGGGGGCATGTCCGAGGCCTACGTCCACGGCTTCAACCTGATCGCGGAGGGCGTGCGTCAGATGCGCGGCACGTCCACCTCCCAGGTTGCGGGGGCCGAGACGTGTCTGGTCACCAGCGGCGAGGGCGTGCCGACCAGCGCCATCCTGCTGCGCCGCCCATAGGGGGGCATACCGCTGAGCTGCGCCGAGCGCAGCGATGGGGCCCGTACATTCGAGCAGCGCAGAAGCTGACGAGAGACGAGTCGAGGAGGGCGGCCGATGCCGGGTGGAGCGTCGTCGGACAACAGGGTTGACATGCGGGGAAAGGTCGCCGTGGTGACGGGGGCGACATCGGGGATCGGCGAGGCCACCGCCAGAGGGTTGGCGGCTCTCGGTGCCACCGTCGTCGTGGTCGGCCGGACCGAAGAGCGCGGCCGGGCAACCGTGGAGCGGATCCGAGCCGGCTCCGAAGCGCCGGAGCCCCACCTGCTCCTCGCGGATCTATCCCGGCAGGCCGACGTCCGAGCTCTGGCTCGCCAGCTCGCGGACGGGTTCGACCGTCTCGACGTCCTGATCAACAACGCCGGCGTCGACGTCGGAAAGCGATCGGTCACGCCCGACGGGCTCGAGCTGACGTTCGCCGTGAACTACCTGGCCCCGTTCCTGCTGACGAACCTGCTGACCGACGTGCTCGAGGCTTCAGCCCCGGCGAGGATCGTCAACGTCGCCTCGAGCGCCTACCGCGGCGGCAAGATCGACTTCGACGACCTGCAGAGCGAGCGACGGTTCGGCCAGCGCGCCTACAACAACTCCAAGCTCGCCCTCGTGCTCTTCACCAACGAGCTGGCCCGTCGCATCGCAGGCACCGGGGTGACCGCGAACTGCGTCGACCCCGGCTTCGTCAGGACCGGTCTGGGGTCGACGATGGCGCCCGGGTACAGGCTCGCCGGCGCTCTCATGTGGCCCTTCATGACCACTCCCGAACGGGGCGCCAGGACATCGGTCTTCGCCGCCTCCAGCCCCGACCTGACCGACGTCACCGGCGCCTACCTCAAGCGCCAGCGTCGAGTCGACACCGGGGCGAAGACGCAGGATCGGGCGACCGCTCAGCGATTGTGGCAGGTCAGCGAGGACCTGGTGGCGGGCACGGCGCCGAGCTAGCGAGACGCCTACGCGCCCAGCCCGAAGATGCGGGCGGCGTTGGCGCCCACGATGCGGCGACGCTCGCCCCGGTCGATGTGCGACATCATCGAGTCGATCGTCATCCGCGAGTACGGCCAGTCGTTGCCGTGGTGCGGGTAGTCCGACGACCACATCATGTTGTCGACACCGACGCCGTACCGGTTCTCGACGCCGACGCGGTCGGTGATGAACGTCGCCGACATGTTGCGGAACCAGTAGAAGCTGGGCGGCTCCTTGATGGGGATGTTGCCCCACGACCGGTTGCGCCAGTAACGGTCGTCGATCTGCTCGAGGAAGTGGGGAATCCAGCCGACGCCGGTCTCGATCATCGCCACGTGCAGCTCGGGGAAGCGCTCGAACGTGCCGGTGAAGATCAGCTGGCCGATCGTGCTGGGCACGGTCGAGAACACGCTCCCGAGCCCGGCTACCGCCTTGGCGTTGGCCTTGGCCGCCTTGCCCCCGTAGATGCCGCCGCCCCCCTTCGCCGCGGCCGCCTCGGCCGCCCGTCGCTGACTCTGGCGGGCGCGCCGTGACGCCAGGTTGATGTGGATGCACACCGGGATGCCCTCGTCCGAGGCGGCGGCCCAGAACGGGTCGTCGGCGTCGGAGATCGAATCGCCCCCCGAGGGCCAGCACGACGTGACCACGCCCTTGAAGCCGCGTGCCTTGGCCTTGCGAAGGGCGTCGACGGCGTCGTCGATGCCGGTCGACGGCATCTGTGCCATCCCGATCAGCCGGTCCCGGTCCGGCGCGCAGAACTCTTCCCACAGGAAGTTGTTGTAGGCCTCGATACCGGCCAGTACGAAGGCGTCGTCCTCGTCCCCCAGGAAGTGGCCGACCGTGCGCTGCGGTGGGAACAGGATCTCGGCGTCGACGCCGTCGATGTCCATGTCGGCCAGCCGCTCGCCCCCGATGTAGCACCCGCGCCTGGCGTCGTCGTACGTGACGCCTGTCCAGTTGAACTCGTCGAAGGGCTTCCCCGGAGTCGACACCAGGCCGATTGGATCGGGGTCGGCGAAGCCGGCGAACTGCCAGGCGTCGCCCCCGTCGACGTCCTTGACCAGCTTCGGCGCCTTGTCCTGGAGCTCCTTGGGCAGCCAGTTCCGCCAGATGTCAGGTGGCTCGAGGATGTGGCAGTCGCCGTCCACGATGTCGTACTCGGCCATGAGCGGTGACGTCCTCCCGGATCGACGTCCTCTGCCCCACGGTCTCGGAGCGAGGAACCTCCCAAGTCTCCGTCTCCCTGACGCGCGTGTCAACTTTCTCCGCCTATCGTGGCGGCCATGGCCGAGCGTCTGCTGAACGGGATCCGGGTGGTCGACGTGGCCGCCGCGCCAGCCCAGATGACGGGGCGAATCCTCGCTGATCTGGGCGCCGCCGTGGTCAAGGTCGAGCCACCCGGGGGCGACCCGGCGCGCGCCGAGCCCGTCGGGTTCGCGGCATGGAACGCGGGAAAGGACTCGGTCGTCCTCGAGGCCGAGGATGCGGAGCTGTCGGAGCTGCTCCGGGGCGCCGACGTGGTCATCGAGACGCCCGGCTGGCTGGGCGGACCGTCGCTCGATCGGGGCCTGGCGCCGGGGGCCGTCTGGGTGAGCATCACGCCCTTCGGCCTGCAGGGACCGCGAGCGGCGTGGCGGGCCAGCGATCTGGGCATCATGGCGGCGAGCGGCAACATGTACGCCACCGGAGACGGCGACCGCCCCCCCGTGCGCTGTACCCAGCCGTCGGGCTACGCCCACCTCGGCGCCGAGGCCGCCATGGCGACGCTCACGGCGCTGGCTTCGGGCCGGCCCCAGCTCGTCGACGTCGCCGGCCAGGAAGCAGTCGTGGCGGCCGACATGTGTGCCCCGGCGACGTTCGTTCGCACCGGCGCGCGCGGTGCCCGCCGCGGCGCCAACATCGGGCGCAGCCGGGAGATCTGGCCGTGCCGTGACGGGTTCGTGTCGTTCGGGTTGCGCGGCGGCAAGGCCCGGGTCCCGAGCCTGCAGACGATCACCAGGCTGGTGACCGAGGCCGGGTTGGCTACGCCGGCGCTCACCGAACGGGACTGGACGACCTACTCGCACGTCACGGCCACCGACGAGGAGCTGGCGGCCATCCAGGAGCCCATCGCGGCCTACTTCGCCGGCCGCACCATGGCCGAGCTCTACGGCGTGGCCTGCGAGACGAACCTCATGCTCGCCCCGGCCAACACCCCGCCCCAGATCTACGACAGCGCGCAGCTGGCCGCTCGGGAGATGTTCGGAGCGGTGGGGGGCGACGAACGGTTCCCCCTGCGGTTCGTGCTGGCGCAGGGCGCCGATCACCGCCCCGTGCCGACGAGCACTCGGGGTCCCGCCCCGACGGCGCCCGGTGCCGGGGTCCGGCCGGACTGGCCCGCGCGCCGGCCGGTGCCACCTGCCGAGGGCGGCGAGCCGGCCTGGGCCGGGACGAAGATCCTCGAGCTGGGCTCGGGAGCCGCGGGCCCCATCGCGACCCGCTACTTCGCGGAGCACGGCGCCACCGTCATCCGCATCGAGTCCCCCAGTCGACCCGACTTCCTCCGGGTGTACGCGCTCGGGCCCGACAATCCCCACGGTCTCGAGGGCTCGACCCTCTTCGACGGGCTCAACCCCGGCAAGCTCAGCGTCACCCTGAACCTCAAGCACCCCGAGGGCGTCGCCCTGGCCCGCCGGCTGGTGGCGTGGTCGGACGCCGTCGCCGAGAACTTCGCTCCGAAGGCCATGCGCGCCTTCGGCCTGGACTACGAGCGCCTCGCCGCCGACCGGCCCGACCTGGTCATGGTCAGCGCCTGCCTCAACGGCCAGACCGGCCCTCACCGTGACTACCCGGGCTTCGGCGGACAGGGGGCCGCGCTGTCGGGCTACAACGCCCTCACGGGATGGCCGGACCGCGAGCCGGTCGGCCCCTTCGGCACCATCACCGACTCGCTCTCGCCTCGCTTCGTCGCCACCGCCCTCGCCGCCGGGCTCCTCTACCGGCGACGAACCGGTCGCGGCGTCTATCTAGACGTCTCGCAGGTGGAGGCGGCGGTCTACACGCTCTCGCCCTGGCTCCTCGAGTACGCCGGCACGGGCCTGGTGGCCGAGCGCGACGGCAACCGGTCGCCGCGGGCGGTTCCCCACGGCGCCTTCCCCTGCCTCGGCGAGGACCGCTGGGTCGCCGTGGCCGCCTGGGACGACCGCGAGTGGGCCCGCCTGGCCGAGCTCATCGGGGTGGACGACCCCTCGTTGGCGACCCTCGCCGCCAGGCTGGCGCGCGTCGAGGAGGTGGAGGCGGCCGTGGCTCGCTGGACGGGACCGCGGGCGATCGGCGAGGTGGTCGACACGCTCCAGGGCATGGGGATCGAGGCGGTGCCGGTCCAGGACTTCGGCGACGTCGTCGCCGATCCGCAGCTCGCCGCCAGGGGCCACTTCGTCACCCTCACCCACCCGGCCATGGGCGAGGGGATCTACGAGCGCACCGGCTTTCGACTGAGCGACGCCCCGTCCGGGTACGCCCGCACGGGGCCGACCCTCGGCCAGGACAACGACCACGTCCTGCGGAGCATCCTCGGGCTGAGCACGACCGAGATCGACAAGCTGGCCGCCGACGGCGCCTTCGACTGAGGCCTCGTCCCGCCCGGAAGGCGGTCAGATCGCGCCGTGCGGCTCAGGCCGAGCGGTGGATGAGGTTCATCCTCGAGGTGAGCACCGGCTCGCCCGTCCGCTCGTCGGTGTAGCGGGTCTCGGAGACGAGGAAGGTCATCGTCTTCCCCTTGCTCTCCTTCTCGTAGACGTCGGTGATGCGCCCCTCGCTCACGAGGACGTCGCCGACCACCACGGGCCGGTGGTACTCGAACTCCTGCTCACCGTGCAGGACCAGGCCACCCTGGGCCATCAGCCCGCCGATCACCTTCATGACGGCACCGGCGTCCGCCTCGGGATCCGGCGGTGGCTGGTTCTCCGGGAAGGTGCCCCAGTGCGCCATGGAGAAGCCGAACGTCGGCGGGGCGGGGATCGACTCGAACCCGGCGTCCACCGCGGCCCGCACGTTCTGATAGACGGGGCTCTCGTCCTTGACCGCCTTGGCGAAGTTCGACACCGGTCCTCGCTCCAGGGCGATGCGAGAGGATCCGGTCTTCTTCCCGATGACGCTCGTGTCAGCTGCCATGCCGTGACGGTAGGGGCCGTCCCCCGCCCTCCGCAAGCCTGGACTTCGAGGTCCGACCAGGTTGCCGGCACCGGGTGGCCCGACCTACGTTCGTGACGTACGTGTCAGGTTTGGAACCGGAGGAGTTCGCCATGCCGCTGCTCGAGGACAAGGTCGCCATCGTCACCGGCGCTGGCCACGGCGTGGGGCGGGGCGAGGCGCTCGAGCTCGCCGCCGAAGGGGCCCGGGTGGTCGTCAACGACCTCGGTGGCTCCGTGAGTGGTGGCGGCGCCGACAAGCGACCGGCGGAGGAGGTGGCCGAGCTCATCCGCCGCCAAGGCGGCGAGGCCGCGGCCAACTACGACGACGTCGCCGACTGGAAGGGCGCCGCCAGCCTGATCCAGCAGGCGGTGGACACCTTCGGTCGCCTCGACGTGCTGGTCAACAACGCCGGCATCCTCAGGGACAAGATGATGTTCTCGATGTCGGAGGACGACTTCGACTCCGTCATCAGGGTCCACCTCAAGGGCACGTTCGCGACCACGCACCACGCGTCGGTGTACTGGCGGGAGCAGTCGAAGGCAGGTGCCCAGCCCCGAGCTGCGGTCGTCAACACCGTCTCGAGCGCGGGACTGCAGGGCAACGTGGGCCAGGCCAACTACGGGGCGGCGAAGGCGGGCATCGCCTCGCTCACCATCATCACCAGCCTCGAGCTCGCCCGTTACGGCGTGCGGGCCAACGCCATCGCCCCGGGCGGGATGACCCGCATGTCGGGGGCGGTGGTGAAGGACATGGAGCTCAAGGAGCCCGAGCAGTACGAGGAGTTCGACCCCATGAACCCGGGCAACTCGGCGCCCATGGTCGCCTGGCTGGCGTCGGACGAGGCGCTGCACGTGACGGGCCAGGTGTTCCGGGCGGTGGGATCGACGATCACGCACTACGCCCCCTGGGCGCTGGGCGAGGGCATCGACACGCCCGGAGGAGCGGCCAAGTGGAACCCGGGCGACATCGGCCCGGCGCTCAACGCGTCGGTGTTCCACTCCCGTCATCCCGGTCTCCAGATGGGCCGAGGACGCGGCAAGTAGCCTCGACGAACACGACCGGCCGAGGGGCCGGTCCGACAGACAGGAGGACGAGTGGGCCTGCTCGACGGGAAAGTGGCGATCGTCACGGGTGCCGGCCGCGGCATCGGCCGGACCGAGGCGCTCCTGCTGGCGTCGGAAGGCGCCAGCGTCGTCGTCAACGACCTCGGCGGCGACTGGACCGGGGAAGGCAAGGACGATCGCCCCGCCCAGCAGGTGGTCGACGAGGTGGAGGCGGCGGGCGGCACCGCGGTCGCCAACTACGACGACGTGGCCAGCTGGAAGGGCGCCGAGAGCCTGGTCCAGCAGGCCGTCGACACCTTCGGCGCTCTCGACGTGCTCGTGAACAACGCAGGCATCCTCCGGGACAAGATGTCGTTCAACATGACCGAGGACGATTGGGACGCCGTCGTCAAGGTGCACCTCAAGGGCCACTTCTGTCCGTCGCGTTTCGCCGCCGCCCACTGGCGCCAGCGCTCGAAGGAGACCGGCGCGCCCGTTGGCGCCGCCATCGTCAACACCGCGTCGGAGTCCGGGCTCTACGGCAACGCCGGCCAGCTGAACTACGCGGCCGCCAAAGCGGGCATCGCCGCCATGACGATCGTGCTGGCCCGTGAGCTCGAGCGCGTCGGTGTGCGGGTCAACGCCATCGCCCCCGTCGCCCGGACCCGGCTCACCGAGTCGCTGGGCGGCGGCTTCATGGAGCAGAAGGAGGGCGACTTCGACCGGTTCGCACCGGACAACGTCGCCCCCGTCGTGGCCTGGCTCGCCTCCGACCTGGCGACCGGTGTCTCCGGGCAGGTCGTGAAGGTGCAGGGCGGCGTGCTCCAGCTGGTCGAGGGCTGGCGCCCCATCACCGCGGTCTCGGCCGACAAGCCCTGGACCGTCGACGCCGTCGACGAGGCACGTTCCGCTCTCTTCGCCCGCTCCGACCCGGGCGTGCCGCCGTTCATGTTCGACGTGGAGGGCTAGCCCGTGCGCCTGGCCTGGGGGCCCGACGTCGACGCCTTCCGCGCCGAGCTGATCGAGTTCCTGGAGCAGCACGCTCCCCCCGAGGCCAAGGCCCTCAAGAGCTCCGGCACGCTGTCGGACAGCGGTGACGACGAGGGTGGCTCGATCATCCCCGACTGGGCGCGGCGTTGGCAGGCGACGCTGTTCGACCACGGCTGGATGGTCCCCGCCTACCCGCGCCACCTGGGGGGGCGGGACGCGACGCCCGTGCAGACCCTCGTCTTTCTCCAGGAGCTGGCGGCGCGAGGCATCCCCCGCTCGCTGCACTTCCCCGGGTACGCCATCGTCGCTCCGAGCCTCCTCGAGTTCGGTGACGAGGACCAGCGCCGGCTGGCGCCCGCCGCCATCCGGGGCGACGACGTGTGGTGCATCGGGATGAGCGAGCCCAACGCCGGGTCCGACCTGGCCGGCCTCCAGACGCGGGCGGTCCTCGACGGGGACGCCTTCGTCGTCAACGGCCAGAAGGTGTGGACGTCCTACGCCATGGTCGCCGAGCGCTGCTTCTGCTACGTGCGCACCGACCCCACCGCGCCGAAGCACCAGGGGATCAGCGTGCTCGTCATCGACATGGGCACACCGGGCATCGAGGTCAGACCACTGCGACAGTTCTCGGGGGCGGCCCATTTCGCCGAGGTCTTCTTCACCGACGTCGTCGTGCCCGCGGCCAATCTCGTCGGCGAGGTCAACGACGGGTGGCGCATCACGATGGGATCGCTGGCCCACGAGCGCGGGGGCCTGTGGGTCCAGTCGGTGTCGCTGGTCGAGTCCACCCTCGACGATCTCGTCACCTTGTGCCGGCGCCGGGGTCTGACTGCGGACGCGGGCGTCAGGCGGCGCCTGGCCGAGGCCTACGAGCAGGTGTCGAGCCTGCGGGCGCTGGGCTACAAGGGGTTCACCAGCTTCGCCCGCACCAGCTCGGCGCCCGAGCACTCCTACCTCAAGCTGGCCACCTCCGAGCTGGGCAAGTCGCTCTACGAGCTGGGCATGGAGCTCCTCGGCCCCGACGGTGTGGTCGTCGACACCGAGCGCGGCGAGGAAGGAGGCCGCTGGGTGCGGGGCTTCTTCCTGAGCTTCGCCAACACCATCGCCGGCGGCAGCTCCGAGATCCAGCGCAACATCATCGCCCAGCGGGTTCTCGGCCTCCCCAGGAGCTGAGCAACCGGCGCCGCCGCAGGAGGTCTTTCCGGCCCGGGCGTCGTAGTTCAGGTACTCGAACAGGTCGACCGGCCGAGGCCGCCGGGAGCGCCGACGGGCCCGGGGGGCCGAGCCTCCCGAGCGCACGGACCTCGAGGCGCCCTCCCGGCCCGGTCGAGCCGATCGACGGCGACGACCAACACCATGACCGACCTCTCCACCACGCGCCCACAGCAGGCGGCGCCGCCGCAGCCGCCTCCCGCCGGCCCGCCGTCCGGGAACGGCCGCTGGGGACCCTTTCGTCGCCACCCCGTCCGAGCCGCGGTGCTCATCGTCCTGGTGGCATCGATGGCCCTCACCGGCTGGTCCTACGGCCACGCGCTCACCGCCCCGGGCAGCGACAGCCTCGGGGCTCGCTCCGTCGAGTGGGTGCGTCAGCACGGTGGCCCCTCGCTGGTCAACTGGATCGAGCGCCAGTGGTATGGCCACCACCAACCCCCGAAGGGGGGCAGCCCGAAGCCCGGAGCCATCCCGGCCCCGGCTCCCGCCACGACCTCGGCGGCCCCGGCGCCCACCGGGCGCCACCAGCCCGTCGTCCCACCGCACCTCCGGCCGCCCGCCCCGGTGGTGCCCCTGGCCAGCCCACCCCTGGCCGGCGAGGGGTTGTGGCATCCAGCCGGCAGCCCGGTCCAGGGCATCCCGGCGGTGTACACGACCGCACTGCGACCGGATCCGGTCCATACCAGCCTGGTCACCGGGGTGGCCTGGATGGACACCAAGCTGCTCCGGACCACGCTGTACTCGGGCTCCCAGGTGCCCGGAGGCTCGTGGCACGACATGGCACCCATCCCGGCCGATCAGCTCGGGTCACTCGAGGCGGCCTTCAACGGCGGCTTCCGGCTGCCCGACGCCAGAGGCGGCTACTACGCCGAGGGGCGACTTGCGAAGCCCCTGGTCGATGCCGCCGCCTCGCTGGTGGTCCACAACGATGGAACCGCGACGGTGGCCAAGTGGGGCCGCGACGCGGTCATGGGCCCGGACATCGCCGCCGTCCGTCAGAACCTGTCCCTCATCGTCGACGGCGGCACCCCCGTCCCCGGTCTCCAATCGGACTCCAACGTCGCCTGGGGCGCGACGGTGGGCAACAAGGCGTTCGTGTGGCGATCGGGCGTGGGCGTCACCAGTGACGGCGCCCTCGTCTACGCCGGCGGCAACGGGCTGAGCGTGGACTCCCTCGCTCAGGTGCTCGCCCACGCAGGGGCGGTCCGGGCCATGGAGCTGGACATCAACAGCGCCTGGGTGAGCTTCTTCTCCTACGCGCCGCCCCCGGGCACCCCGGCCACGGCAGGCGACGGCACGAAGCTGGTACCGGACATGAGCTCGTGGCCCGGCCGCTACCTCGTCCCGAGCTCGCGCGACTTCATCGCCCTCTTCGCAAGGTAGGAGGTCACCGGGTCACCGGCGTCCCGCGCGCCCTCCCGTGGCACGGCGGCGCGGGCGTCCTCCGAATATTCCGGTGTGCAACACCCCGGTCAGCGTCTCCACGGCGGCTGTGTCGTCGACGGGCAGGTCTCGGGAGAGCACGAAGTAGTTGACGCGCTCGAGCATGCCGATGAACGCGACGGCCGCCGCCTCGGGATCCACGCCAGGCGGGCAGGAGGCCTCCCGGATCCGATCGGTCAGCTTCGAGGTGATCCGGCGCAAGGAGCGCTGGCCCAGCCGGGCGAGGGCCCGGTCCGACACCTGGCTCTCGCTCCACGCCCGTACCACCGGCCCGTAGCGCCGGTACACCTCGACGTAATGCTGCACCCACGCTCGCAGCTGGTCGCGCCCCTCGGCTCCGGGGCCCACGGGGCCCAGGCCGTCCGCCAGCGCCTCCATCTCGCGGGCGCACTCCTTGGCCAGCGCCGCCAGCAGATCCTCCTTGCTGGCGAAGTACAGGTAGAAGGTCCCGTGCGAGGTGTCGGCCATACGCACGATGTCGTCGACCCTCGTCGCCGCGTACCCGATCGTCTCGAAGGACCTGAGCCCGGCGTCGAGCAATCGGACCACGGTGCGCCGGCCCTGGGCGCGCAGGTCGCGCTGTTGGGCCGGAGTGCCCCCGGCGCGGACGGGGGCTTGTCGCCGTGGAGTCTGCCGATCCCGATAGTCTGACGTCACGTCACCCGTGCGCCCGCACGTCACCAGGATGCTCGACGAACTCCCTCACGAGGCGGCGAAGCGCTTCGGCGATGCTACCGCCTACGTCTCCGTCGCCGGATGGGACATCTCCTATCGTCAGCTCGATCGGCTCTCCGACGAGGCTGCGGTCGGGTTGGCCCGCCGCTCGGTCGGCCCCGGCGACGTGGTCGCGCTCGTCATGCCGTCGCTGCCGGAGTACGTCGTCGCCTACCTCGCGCTGGCCAAGCTGGGCGCCGTCACCGCGGGTGTGAACGACCGGCTGTCGGCGAGGGAGCGTTCGGACGTTCTGTCGGTTGCCCACCCCCGACTCGTGCTGGCGACCCCCGGGGCGATCGCCGACGGTCCACCGCCGGGCGCGGACGTGCAGGAGGTGCAGGCGGCCGAGCACGTCGACGGGATACTGGCGGACATTCGCCAGCGGGGCGAAGCGCCTTCCCCGCTGGCGCCGGATCCCGACCGGCCCGTGGCCATCGTCTTCACGTCGGGGACGACCGGCACTCCCAAGGGCGCCGTCTTCGGCAATCGCCAGCTCCACGCCATCACCGCCGCGGACGTGGGCGACCGCTGGGGAGGTGGAGGACGAACGCTGGCCGGCACCTCGTTCGCCCACCTGGGCTTCATGACCAAGCTGGCGGGCGCGCTCCGGTCTGGAGGGACGACCTTCCTGATCGATCGCTGGCACGCGGCCGAGGCGCTCGAGCTGACCGAGCGCCACCGCCTCACCAACATCGGCGGCATACCGACCCAGATCGCGCTCATGCTCCATGTGCCGGGCTTCGACGACCACGACCGGTCGAGCGTGCAGCTCGTCGTCATGGGCGGCGGGCCGGCGACGGCAGCGCTGGTGCGGGCCGCCCGGGTCGGCTTCTCGGCCCCGGTCTGCATGCGTTACTCCTGCACCGAGGCGGGTATCGGCCTCGGCACCGGACCGGACGACCCCGAGGAGGACGCGGAGATCAGCGTCGGCCGGGCGCGCGCCGGCATCGAGCTCACCGTGCGCGACGAGGAGGGCCGGGCCGTGCCTGCGGGCCAGGTCGGCGAGGTCTGCCTGCGCTCGGCGGCCGTGATGACCGGCTACCACCGGGATCCCAACGCCACCCGGGCGGCGTTCACCGCCGACGGCGCCGTGCGCACCGGCGACCTCGGATGGCTGGACGAGCTGGGCCGCCTGCGACTGGTGGGGCGCACCAAGGAGATGTACGTGCGCGGGGGCTACAACGTGTACCCCATGGAGGTGGAGAGCGTGCTCGCCGAGCATCCCGGCGTCGCCGAGGTGGCGGTCGTGCCCCGACCCGACCCCGTCATGGGAGAGATCGGGGTGGCCGTCGTCGTGCCCCGACTGCCGGGTGGTGGTCCGGAGCTGCACGAGCTGCGGGCCTTCGCCGCTCCCCACCTGGCCGCCTACAAGCTTCCAGAGGCCCTCGACGTCGTCGACGCCATGCCCCGAACGCCCATGGAGAAGGTGGACCGTGGCGCGCTCCGGCGGACGCTGGCGCAGGCAAACGAGCTAGGCTGACACCAACGTCAGAGATCCGAGACGAGGAGACGCCGATGCGTACCGAGGACCTCATCCTGGTCAGCGTCGACGACCACACTGTCGAGCCGCCGGACATGTTCGCCAACCACCTCCCGGCCAAGTGGAAGGACCTGGCGCCGAGGAGCGTGAAGAAGCCCGACGGCACCGATGTCTGGGTCTACGAGGGCAACGAGATCCCCAACATCGGCCTGAACGCTGTCGCCGGGCGACCCCCCGAGGAGTACAACATCGAGCCCACCCGCTACGAGGAGCTCCGGTCTGGTTGCTACCAGATCGACGAGCGGGTCAACGACATGAACCGCAACGGCGTCCTCGGCTCGATGTGCTTTCCCTCCTTCGTGCAGTTCTGCGGCCAGCTGTTCTCCAAGTCGAAGGACCTCGACGTCGGCCTGGCCATGCTCAAGGCCTACAACGACTGGCACGTCGACGAGTGGGCCGGAAGCCACCCCGGGCGTTTCATCCCCCTGTCGATCCCGCCCATCTGGGATCCCCAGGAGATGGCCAAGGAGGTGCGCCGCATGGCGGCAAAGGGCTGCCACGCCGTCACCTTCTCCGAGGACCCGGCCAAGCTCGGCTGGCCCCACATCTTCGGCGACCACTGGGACCCGTTCTTCGCCGCCTGCGAAGAAGAGGGCACGGTCATCTGCCTCCACATCGGCTCCTCCTCGACCATCCTCGGCCTGGCGCCAGGCGCGCCGATCGACATCATGATCACACTCACGCCTCTCAACGCCATGCACGCGGCGACCGACCTGCTCTGGTCACCCGTTCTGCGGCGGTTCCCCAACCTGCACTTCGCCCTGTCGGAGGGCGGGATCGGCTGGCTGCCCTACTGGCTGGAGCGCATCGACTACTCCTATCAGCAGCATCGCTACTGGACCCACCAGGACTTCGGTGACCAGCTGCCGAGCCAGGTGGCCAAGGACCGCTTCACCTTCTGCTTCATCAGCGACGCCGCCGGCCTGGAGACCAGGCACCTCATCGGCCTCGACAACATCACCTGGGAGTGCGACTACCCGCACTCCGACTCCACCTGGCCACACTCCCCCGAGACACTCATGAAGCAGCTGGCCGGGGTCCCCGACGACGAGATCAACAAGTTGACGCACCAGAACGCCATGAGGGTGTTCAGCTACGACCCGTTCGCCCACCGGCCGCCGGAGCGGTGCACGGTGGGGGCGCTCCGGTCTGAAGCCCCGTCCTGATGAACGCTAACGTGACCCGACCGTCAGCGAACCCCCTGGAGAAGGCGTGACCGACGAGATCCTGGTCGACAACGGCAAGCGCACGATGACCCTGGACGAGCTGGGGATGACCCAGCCCGGCCTGGCCCGCATCATGCCCGAGATCGGCATTCGCATCTGGAAGCTGTACTACGCGGGCAAGGCCCGCAACTGGCCGCTCGCCCGGTTCCAGCTCAAGGAGGCCGTCAACCTCATGGAGGTCGGGGCGTTCGTCAGGCCCAAGTACGAGGTGAACATGGCAAAGTTCATCGACGAGGACACGGGCCCGGTCAGCAAGGCGATCGAGGCGGGTGACTGGGAGGCGTTCGACGCCGCCTTCCGCGAGATGGTGGAGAAGGCCAACGCCTACCACGACGAGTACGACAAGCCCTTCATCCGCTGGCGCATCCCGGACCATCCGCCGCCCGATCTCGACATGACGCCCCGGCAGTAGCCGACCAGGGGCCGAGCCTCGCCATGGCGGCCGACTGGAAGCTGCGGGAGGTGGAGCCGGAGCTGGCCCGCCGGTACCTCCGCAACGGGTGGTGGACCGACGAGACGCTGGGCTCGATGCTGGCCGACGGGCTCGCCCGCAGCGCCGGCCACACCTTCCGCATCCACTCCCGGACCAGGCCGTGGTCCGGGACCTTCGGCGGTGTCGAGGCGCTGGCCCTTCGCATGGCCGCTGGGCTGCGGGCACACGGTCTGGGCGCTGGTGACGTCATCGCCTTCCAGATCCCCAACTGGATCGAGGCGGCCGTGACGTTCTATGCCACCTCCTTCCTCGGGGCAGTGCTGGTGCCGATCGTCCACTTCTACGGGCGCAAGGAAGTGGGCCACATCCTGCGTCAGTCGGGCGCCCGGGCTCTGGTGACCGCCGACCGGTTCGGCCATCTCGACCACCTCGCCGACCTCGAAAGGCTCCGTCCGGGGCTCCCCGACCTCGAGGTCGTGGCCGTCGTCGGCAGCGACGTCCCGCCGCTCTCGCGCGCCGAGGTCCCGAGCTGGGCCCTGCCCTTCAGCGATCTCCTCGACCACCCACCTCTGGACGGCCCGATCGCCGTCGACCCCACAACTCCCGCGGCCATCGCCTACACCTCGGGCACCACCGCCGACCCCAAAGGCGTCGTCCACGCGCACCGCACCCTCGTCTTCGAGGTGCGCCAGCTGGGCGACGTCCAGGCGAGCCGAGCCTTGCCGCAGCTCACGGGAGCACCGGTCGCCCACGGCATTGGCATGCTCTCGGGACTGCTGCTGCCCCTGTACCGCCGGCAGGCGGTCCATCTCACCGACGTGTGGGACCCGCCACGGGTGCTGGCGGACATGCTCGAAGACGGCGTAGCCGCGGGGAGCGGCGCCACCTTCTTCCTGACCAGCCTCCTCGACCATCCCGACTGCGGTCCCGAACATCTCCGTCTGATGCGGGAGACAGGACTCGGGGGGTCCTCCGTGCCGGTGGCGGTGACCGAGCGGGCCACGTCTCTCGGGATCTCGATCACGAGGGCCTTCGGCTCCACCGAGCATCCGTCGATCACCGGCTCCACGCACGCCGAGCCCCTCGACAAGCGCACCCGCACCGACGGTCGCCCCCTCCTCGGCGTGGAGCTGCGTGTCGTCGACGACTCCGGGACCGACCTCCCGATCGGGGAGGCCGGCGAGATCGTCAGCCGGGGCCCCGACTGCTTCTGGGGTTACACCGACCCGGCCCTGACGACCGGTGCCTTTGACGGCGACGGGTGGTACCTGACCGAGGACGTCGGCCGGCTCGATCCCGAGGGCTTCCTCACCATCACCGACCGCAAGAAGGACATCATCATCCGCGGCGGCGAGAACGTCGGCGCCCCCGAGGTCGAGGGGCTGCTGATGCGCGTGCCCGGCGTCGCCGAGGCGGCGGTCGTCGCCGCCCCCGACGCCCGCCTGGGCGAGCACGCCTGCGCCTTTCTGCGACAGGTGCCGGGCGCCGGCGCGCCCGATCTGAGCACGGTCCGACGCGTCCTCGAGGACGAGGGCCTGGCCAGGCAGAAGTGGCCCGAGGAGCTGCGCCTGGTGGACGACTTCCCTCGCACGCCGTCGGGCAAGATCCAGAAGTTCGTCCTCCGCCAGCAGCTGGCGGAGGAGGCCCGCCAGACACGGCGATAGCGTCGAGCCGGTGCACGAGGAAGACGCCATCACCGAGTCCCGCATCCGCCGGGTGGTCAACCAGCACATCCGGCCGGCGCTGCGTGGCCCCAGCGCCCCGCTCGAGGTGGCGGCCTACCACGTGCACGGTGAGCCCGTCTCCATCTCGGAGGCCCTCGGTGCCCGCTACGAGCCGTTCCCGATCGGTGGAGCGTGGGGACCGGCATGGGACACGACGTGGTTCCGGCTGCGAGGGCCGCTGCCGGCGGAGTGGCGCGGCGAGGAGGTCGCCCTCGGCTTCGAGATCGGCAACGCGGGGGACACCGGGTTCGGGGCCGAGGCGCTGGTGTGGGACCAGGGCCGCCCTGTCCAGGGCCTGTCACCGAACCACCGCGACTACGTGGTCACCAGGGCGGCGCGAGGCGGCGAGGCGATCGAGCTCTACGTCGAGGCGGCTGCCAACCCGCGGCCGCCCTTCGGGGTCCCCACCTGGCCGCTGCTCGGACCCGAGCCCCACGGCCCGCCCCTGTTCAGCCTGGCCCGAGCCGAGCTGCGCGTCGTCCGCCGCGACCTGCTCGCCTTCTGGCGGGACCTGCGGCTGCTGCTCCAGCTCCTGCCCCAGGTGGCCGACGAGCCCCGCCGGTCCCAGCTCCGTGCCGGGATCGACCGGGCGTGTGCCGCCCTCGACCTCGAGGACGTGGCCGGGTCCTTCGCCGCCGCCCATCCCGTGTTGAAGGAGCTGCTGGCCCGGCCGGCGGCGGCCAGCGCCCACCGCGTCAGCGCGGTCGGCCACGCCCACATCGACACGGCCTGGCTGTGGCCGCTGCGCGAGACGGTTCGCAAGTGTGCGCGCACGTTCTCCACTGCCGTCAGCTTGATGGACGAGTACCCCGACTACCGGTTCGCGTGCTCCCAGGCCCAGCAGTACGCGTGGATGAAGGAGCGATACCCGGAGCTCTACGGGCGCATGAGGGAGAAGGTCGCCAGCGGCCAGCTCGAGCCGGTCGGGAGCATGTGGGTCGAGGCCGACTGCAACATCCCGTCGGGAGAGTCCCTGGTGCGCCAGCTCCTGCACGGCAAGCGCTTCTTCGCCCAGGAGCTCGGACGGGACACGACCGAGGTGTGGCTGCCCGACGTCTTCGGCTACCCGGGCAACCTCCCTCAGATCATGCGCCAGGCCGGCATCGACCGCTTCCTGACCCAGAAGCTGTCGTGGAACCAGTACAACTCGCTTCCCCATCACAGCTTCGTCTGGGAGGGCATCGACGGATCGCGTGTCTTCACCCACTTCCCGCCGGCCGACACCTACAACGGCGACGCCAGCGTCGGCGAGCTCGTGCACGCGGTGCGGAACTTCAAAGACCACGACCGGGCCACGCGGTCGCTGTACGTCTACGGTCACGGCGACGGCGGCGGCGGCCCGACCGCGGGGATGATCGAGTCGTTGCGCCGGCTGGCCGACCTCGAGGGCGCGCCACGCGTCGACCTGGAGACGGCGTCGTCATTCTTCGACAAGGCGATGGCCGACCTCGACGACCCCCCCGTGTGGGTCGGTGAGCTCTACCTCGAGCTCCATCGCGGCACCTACACGACCCAGGCCGCGACCAAGAAGGGCAACCGGACCGGCGAGCTGGCGCTGCGCGAGGCGGAGCTGTGGGCCAGCCTGGCTCTCCGGCCATTGTCCACCTACCCGGCCGAGCGGCTGAGGCGGGCCTGGAAGACGCTGCTCCTCCACCAGTTCCACGACATCGTTCCCGGCTCCGGGATCCATTGGGTCTACGAGGACACCGCCCGCGACCACGCTCAGGTGGCGGCCGAAGCCGACGACGTGATCGACGGCGCCACTAGCGCCCTGGCGGCGGCCATCGACACCGCCGGCCTGTCGTCTCCGGTCCTGGTGCTCAACCCGCTCTCCCACGACCGCGCCGAGGTCGTGCGCCTCCCTTCCGACGACGGCGACGAGCCGCTCATGGCCATCGGGCCCCACGGGGAGCGCAGCCCGGTGCAGGTCGCGGCCGACGGCGCGCTGCTGTTCGACGCGTCCGTTCCCTCGTGCGGCTACAGCCTGTACGACCTGGTGCCGGACGCCGGTGACCAGACGCCCGGCTCCGAGCTGGCGGTCGACGAGCGCGGCCTCGAGAACAGCCGCCTCCGGGTCCGGTGGGACGACGACGGCCTGCTCAGCTCGGTCTGGGACAAGTCAGCCCACCGCGAGGTGCTGGCTCCAGGAGCGAGGGGCAACGTGCTCCAGATGTTCGAGGACTATCCCAACTTCTACGACGCCTGGGACGTCGACCGGTTCACCCTCGACCACCCGATCCACGTGATCACGCTCGACGACCTCGCCGTCACCGAGGAGGGCCCGCACCGGGTGTCGGTGCGCATGACCCGCTCCTTCGGCAGCTCCCGGGTCACCCAGACGATCTCCCTGACGGCGGGCTCGGCCCGGCTGGACTTCGTCACCTCGCTGGACTGGCACGAGTCGCACCGCCTCCTCAAGGTGGCGTTTCCCGTCGACGTACGGTCGCAGCGGGCTACCTACGAGATCCAGCACGGCTACGTCGAGCGGCCCACGCACGCCAACACCAGCTGGGACCTGGCCCGGTTCGAGGTCTGCGCCCAACGCTGGGCCGATCTGACGGAGCCTGGGTACGGCGTGGCACTGCTCAACGACTGCAAGTACGGCTACGACATCCAGGGCAACGTGATGCGCCTGTCGCTCCTCCGGGCGCCGGGGTGGCCCGATCCGCAGGCCGATCGCGGCGCCCACCGCTTCACGTACTCGCTCCTGCCGCACGTGGGCGACCTCGGCCAGGGTGGCGTCGTGGAGGCCGGCTACGAGCTCAACGTGCCCCTGCGGGCGGTGCCCACCGCGTCCCACGGCGGTCAGCAGCCCAGACGGGCCTCGTTCCTCCAGGTCGACCGACCGGGTGTGGTCGTCGACGCCGTCAAGCAGGCCGAGGATACCGACGCCCTGGTCGTGCGCCTGTACGAGGCGTGGGGGCAACGGGGTCCGGTCCGCCTGACGTGCGCGGCCCCCGTGGCCGAGGCACATCGCGCCGACCTCCTGGAACGGGCCCAGGAACGGCTGGACCTGGCCGAGGACGGCTCGATCCCGCTCCGCCTGCGCCCCTTCGAGCTCGTCACCCTGCTCCTCGAGCCGGCCTGACCGGCGATCGCACGCCCGCTCAGCCGGTCCCGACGTCCTCGGCCCGGAGGCGGTGCTTGGCGATCTTGCCGTTGGGATCGCGTGGCAGCTCGTCGACGAAGGCCACCAGGCGGGGTCGCTTGTAGTCGGCCAAGCGGTCGCGACACCAGGCCACCACCTCGTCGGTGTGCAGGCTGGCGCCGGCGCGGGGCTGGACGACGGCCTTGAGGGCTTCCCCCCAGCGCTCGTCGGGGACGCCGTAGACCGCGCAGTCCGCCACGTCGGGATGCAGATAGAGCACGTCCTCGATCTCGCGGGGATAGACGTTTACCCCGCCCGTGATGACCATGTCGGCCCGACGGTCGGTGAGGAACAGGTAGCCGTCCTCGTCGAGGTAGCCCATGTCGCCCACCGTGAAGCGCTCGCCCTTGAACGCGGCCGACGTCTTGTCGTCGTCACGGTGGTACCGGAATGGCGCCGACTCCGGTCGCACGTACACCTGCCCCACCTGTCGGGGACCGAGGACACCTCCCTCGTCGTCGAGGATCACGATCTCGTTGCCGCCGATCGCCCGCCCGACGCTGCCCGGGCGCTCCAGCCACTCCTGGGGCGAGATGGCGGTCCCGCCTCCCTCGGTGGCGCCGAAGTACTCGAACACCTTCTCCGCCCCCACCAGCTCCATGCACGCCCGCTTGACGGGGACCGGGCACGGGGCGGCGGCGTGCAGGACCACTCGCAGGGAGGACAGGTCGTAGGAGCCCCGGGTCTCCTGGTCCAGGTCCAGGATGCGGATGAAGTTGGAGGGGACCATGTGGGTGTTGGTGACCCGGTGGCCCTGGATGAGCGCCAGGCACGACTCGGCGTCCCACCGGGGCATGATCACGACGGTCGCGCCCAGGGCGAGGTGGGTCTGAGCGAAGGCGGCCGGGCCCGAGTGATAGGCGGGCCCGACGAGCAGGTGGACGTCGTCGGGACCGAACCCCCACCGGGCCCCCATCCCGCCCATCCCGGCCGCAGTGCGCCGCAGGTCGTCGCCGCCCGGCACCACGCCCTTGGGACGTCCGGTCGTCCCCGAGGTGTACACCATCGTGGTCGGCCAGCCCTCGCCGTGGAGGGGCACGGCCGCGTCCACCGCATCCTCGTAGCCCTCGCCCACGACCAGGCGGGGCAGGGAGGGGACCTCGGACATGCTGGCGATCAGGTCAGGCGTGACGACTGCGGCCTTGCACCCCGAGTCGGTCAGCACCCACCCCGTCTCGGCCGCCTTGAAGTGGATGTTGACCGGGACCGCGACCGCTCCCAGGCGGCCGGCGCCGTGGACCACCTCGAACCACTCGAAGGAGTTCGGCAGCATGACGCCGACCCTGTCGCCCTCACCCACCCCGAGGCCGGCCAGCACCCCGGCGACCCGGCGGGCCCGGTCGTCGAGCTGCGCGTAGGAGCGCTGCTCGGAACCGAGGACCAGGGCGGGGTGCCCGGGGCGCTGCGCGGCGAATGCCGGGATCCCGTACTGGGTGTCAGACGACATCGCCGGCCTGCATAGCTGTCCTGT
>JBPYEZ010000092.1:0-33069 GCA_051984395.1 Acidimicrobiales bacterium
CGACCTGGGATGGTGCTGCTGGCCTACGGCGCCGTGCTGCTGGCCATCTCCGTCGGAGCACTGGGGTACAAGCCCACGTACAACCAGCTGGCAGAGCTTCCGTCCTCGACGCCGTCCCAGCAGGCGTACAACGTCATGGCAAGCGCCTTCCCGCCGGGTGCCCTCGGCCCCACTCAGGTCTTCGCCACCTCGTCAGGGCCCCTCGACCAGGCCGGGCTACAGAACCTTTCCGCCGAGCTGTCCAAGGCGACGGGGGTCGCCAGCGTCGCGCCTGCTCAGCTCACGGCGGACAAGACCGGCGCCGAGATCAACGTCCTGCTCAAGGACGACCCATACTCCACGGCCGCGCTCAACAACGTGCAAGGACCGGTTCGCAGCGCCGCCCACGGCTCGGTCCCAGGAGCCCAGGTGCTCGTCGGGGGCACAACCTCGCAGCTGGTGGACGTGCGCAGTGCCCTGGGGCGGGACATGTCGCTCGTCTTCCCAGTGGCGGTGGCCATCATCGCCGTGATCCTGGCCCTCATCCTGCGAGCCGTCGTCGCTCCGCTCTACCTGTTGGTGGGGGTGGGGCTGGCCTTCCTGGCGACCATCGGCGCCACGGTGCTGGTGTTCATCGACGGAAAGGGATACACAGGACTGGACTTCAGCATCCCGATCATCGTGTACCTCTTCGTGGTGGCCATCGGCACGGACTACAACATCCTGATGACGACGCGCCTGCGGGAGGAGTTCAACAACGGTCGGGAGCCGCACGACGCCGTACACGAGTCCGTGCTGCACAACGCCCCTACCATCAGCACCGCCGGGCTCATCCTCGCCGGCACCTTCGCGTCCCTGCTCCTGACCGGCATCCAGAGCCTGCAGGAGATCGGCTTCGGGGTGGCTATCGGCGTCATCATCGCCGCCAACGTCCTGTCCACGAGGCTGGTCCCGGCGATCGCCGCCCTGCGGGGCTGGAGATTCTGGTGGCCGCACAAGCGCCAGCACCAGACCGCACCGAGGGTCGCCGACCTGGTACAGCTTCCGCCCGTCGACGTCTCGAAGGCGAAGAGAGCGCCCGAGACCGCCGAGGCGGGCGAGCAGTCGAAGCCCGGCTCCGGCTGACAGACTGGGGCCCATGCCCAAGCTCGAAGCTGGCGCCAATGCGCCGTCGTTCACGCTGTCCGACCAGGACGACAAGCAGGTGTCCCTGTCCGACTTCGCCGGTCGGCGGGTGATCGTGTACTTCTACCCCAAGGACGACACCCCCGGCTGCACCGCCGAAGCCTGTCAGTTCAACGACAACCTGGCCGCGTTCGAGCGGGCCCAGGTGCCGGTGCTCGGCATCTCGCCGGACAAGGCCGCCAGCCACCAGAAGTTCCGGGCCAAGTACGGGCTCGACTTCACGCTCCTCTCGGACCCGGATCACGAGGTGATGGAGCACTACGGCGCCTGGGGCGAGAAGAAGATGTACGGGCGCACGACCACCGGCGTCATCCGGTCGACCTTCCTCGTCGACGAGAAGGGGAAGATCGCCAAGGCCTGGTACAACGTCAAGGCCGACGGCCACGCGGCCAAGGTCCTGGCCGAGGTCGCCTAGCGCTGGTGGCAGGGGCACCACCAGGTGGTGCGCCCGCCGACCTGGTCGCGGGAGAGGGGCTCACCGTCCCGGGGGCAACGCCCTCCGGGCACGCGCGCCGTCAGAAAGTCGCCCAGGTGCGAGCCGCCCCGCTCCACCAGGTCGGCGATGACGGCGCGGAGGTGGTGGTGAAGGCGACGGGTCTCGGCCGGCGTGAGCGAGCCGGCCGGCCGCCGGGGATCGAGCCCGGACCGCCACAGCACCTCGTCGGCGATGAGGTTGCCCACGCCCGCCAGGCGGGCCTGGTCCATCAGTCGGGCCTTCAAGGGTGCCCGGCTGTTGCGCAGCGCGGCTCGTAGCGCGGCCAACCCCACCGAGGCGGCATCCGGGCCCATCGCGTCCTCGTCGGGCTCGAGGAACACCCCGCCGAGGCGTCGGGGATCCACCACCGCCAGGCGCCCGCCGTCGGCGAACCCGACGGCGAACCTGATCCACTCCGGCTTGTACCGGTCGCTCGAGTACGCCAACCGCTCCACTCCCAGGCGGCCGTCCACCAGCAGCCGCCCGGTCATCCCGAAGCGCAACCCGAGCGTGGGACCGGTGACCGACCCCGACGCAGCGTCGGTGGCGTCGGTGTCGAGCAGCAGCAGCTTGCCGATGCGCCGGGCGGCGGTGAGGCTCCGTCTCCACAGGGCGGCCGTGAGCGACCGCCCCGTGAGCCCTCCCTTGAGGT
Source organism: Acidimicrobiales bacterium (assembly GCA_051984395.1). Taxonomy (GTDB): domain Bacteria; phylum Actinomycetota; class Acidimicrobiia; order Acidimicrobiales; family AC-9; genus AC-9. The sequence continues at coordinate 2,292 of JBPYEZ010000092.1, forward strand.
ACCAGGCGTCGGGAGAGTCGACGGTCACGATCTCGCGGTGCAGCGCTGTCGCGGCCAGGCGGCGGTACAGCTCCACCTCGGCCAGCTCGGGCATGCGGGCGACCATAACCGGGCTGGTCAGCCGATAAGGTTTCGCCCATGCCGCCCGAGAAGCCGCACTGGGCACACCTGTTCTCCGAGGTCGTGACCTCGGGCCTCTGCACCGGCTGTGCAGGGTGCATCATCGCCTGCCCCTACGACGTGCTCGAGTACGACGAGGCCAACGGCGCGTACAAGCCGTTCCATGTCGAGGCTGAGGGCGGCTTCGACAACTGCACCTACGGCGAGCGGGGCTGCACCCTGTGCACCCGGGCCTGCCCCCGGTTCCGCCTGTGGGAGCCGGAGATCGACACCCATCTGTTCGGTCGGGAGCGCGAGGTGGCCGAGGTCGAGGGTGTGTCGAAGGACATCGTGCTCGCCCGGGCGGTTGAGCCGGAGCTCCAGGAGGTGGGCCAGGACGGCGGCCTGGTGTCGGCCATTCTCATCTGGGCCCTCGAGCACGACCTCATCGACGCCGCGCTCGTGTCCTACCTCGAGGGAGACGGCACGAGCTGGAAGGCCATCCCCGGCGTCGCCCGCACACGGGAGGAGGTGCTCGCCGGGGCCGGATCCCGCTACACCTACTCCGCCAACACCATGGCCTACGGCGACGCCATCGCCGGCGGGGCGGAGAAGATCGGGCTGGTGGGCATGAGCTGCCAGTCGTCGGTGCCTCCCGTGATGTCAGCGCGCAAGGCGGGCAAGGTGGCCCGCCGCTTCGCCCTCAACATCGGCCTGCTGTGCTCCAAGACCTTCGATGACGCCATCTTCCCCGAGCTGTTCGAAGCCAAGTACGGGCTGCGCAAGGAAGACATGGTGAAGATGAACATCAAGGGCGTCTTCCAGGTGTGGATGCGCGACGGGAGCTACCACGAGGTCCCGCTCAAGGAGTGCCACGACTGGACCCGCGAGGGATGCAAGGCGTGCCCGGACTTCGCCGCCGAGCACGCCGACATCTCGACCGGCGGGATCGGCGCCTTCAACGACTGGACGCTCACGCTCGTGCGGACGGATCGGGGCCGCGAGGTCATGGACGGTCTGCTCGCCGATCGCCTGATCGAGGTTCGCCCCGGTGACGACGACCCCGGCGCGGTCGCCCTCCTGCGCAAGCTGTCCCGGGCCAGCCGCCGCCGCTGGCCGGAGACGGCGGTGCCGGGGCCCCGCCTCATGCCGCCTCCACCTCCACGGGCCGAGGCCGCATCTGCGCCTCGCTGAGGGGAGCCGCACGGCGGTTGACAGGCCGGCCGCCTCGATGATGACCTAGGAAAGGCGACTTCGAGGAGCGCGCCGACCCGGTCGTCGTACCGAAGGCACACGGGGGGACATGTCGACTGCTGAGGGCGCCCAGCTGGGGCGTCGCACGTCGGTGGTGGTGCTTCTGGTCATGGTGCTCGCCACTGCACTGGCGCTGGTGACGATCGTTCGCCCTGCGCCGGCACGGGCGGCGTCGACCGCCCCCTCCTACCAGGGCGACTTCCCCGACCCGGACGTGGTCAACGTCGCTGGTACCTACTACGCCTTCTCCACGCAGGTCTACCTGACCAACATCCCCACGATGCACTCGACGGACCTCGTCCACTGGAGCCCGCTGACCGAGGCGCTCCCCCAGCTGCCCCCCTGGGCGGCATGGGGTTACACCTGGGCGCCGTCGGTGGTCCAGACCGGCCCCAGCTCGTTCGTCATGTACTACACGGTGAGGGACGCCGCCGTCACCCGGCAATGCATCACGGTCGCCACCTCCAACGCTCCGACCGGGCCCTTCGTCGACAACTCCTCCGGTCCTCTGGTGTGCCAGCTCGACCACGGGGGGTCCATCGATCCCAGCGCCTTCGTGGATGCCTCGGGGGCGCGGTACCTCGTCTGGAAGAGCGATGACGGCGCCATCCCGGCGCCGAGCCATCTCTTCGCCCAGGCGGTCAGCCCCGACGGGCTCTCTCTCACCGGAGCACCCGCTCAGCTGCTCAACGCGGACCAACCGTGGGAAGCCGGTGTGATCGAGGGTCCTGACATGGTGCTCTCGGGAGGCACCTACTACCTGCTCTACGGAGGGAACCACTGGGACCAGTCGACGGCCGCCATTGGCTACGCCACGTGCAACGGCCCGCTCGGACCGTGCACCAAGGTGACGACCTCCGGTCCATGGATGTCCTCGCACGGCTCCGCGGTGGGCCCGAGCGGCCCGACGGTCTTCACCGACGCGAGCGGCAACAGTCAGCTCGCCTACCACGCATGGACCGGCGGTCCGGGCTACCCCAACGGGGGTGTCCGGTCGTTGTGGATCGACGAGGTTTCCTTCGGCGGTGGAAAGCTCTTCCTCGGCGGGCCCCCCGCCTGCGAGCTGTTCTCCTCGCCTTCGACCGGTACCCACCAGGTCTGCGGGGCCATCCTGGCCAAGTACCAGGCCCTGGGAGGTCCTTCGAGCTTCCTCGGCTACCCCACCACCGACGAGACCGGCACGCCGGACGGCGCCGGTCGCTTCAACGACTTCAGCAACGGCGGCGCCATCTACTGGACGGCGGCCACGGGGGCCTGGTCGATCCACGGGGCCATCCTCGGCAAGTGGGCCAGCATGGGCTGGGAGCGGTCGGTCCTCGGCTATCCGACCAGCGACGAGACCGGCGCCCCCGACGGGGTCGGCCGGTTCAACGACTTCAGCAACAGCGGCTCGATCTACTGGACGCCGGGGACGGGGGCGTGGTCGATCCACGGGGCCATCGTGGCCAAGTACCAGGCCCTGGGAGGTCCCTCCAGCGTGCTCGGCTACCCGGTGACCGACGAGACCGGCACTCCCGACGGCGTCGGACGCTTCAACCACTTCAGCAATGCCGGCTCCATCTACTGGACGGCGGGGACCGGGGCCTGGTCGATCCACGGGGCCATCCGGTCCAAGTGGGCGAGCATGGGCTGGGAGCGCAGCTGCCTGGGTTATCCGGTCAGCGACGAGTTCGGCATCCCCGGCGGCCGGCAGAGCAACCTCCAGAACGGCGTGATCACGTACTCGTTCAGCTCCGGCCAGGCATCCTCCAGCTGCTGAGCGCCGTCAGGCGCCCAACTGCCGGGCGCGGCCGAACACCGCGTCGAGCATGGCCTCTGTCAGCGTCCCGGTGAAGGTGTTCTGCTGGCTCGGGTGGTACGAGCAGATGAGGGTGCGGCCGTCTGCCAGCTCCGCCTCCCTCCCGTGGCCGAAGGGGGGCCGCGGCCGCAGACCCAGCCGGCCCGCCACCGCCTGGTAGGCGAACTGACCGAGCACGACGATCACCCGCGCGTCGGTCAACAGGGCGAGCTCGCGATCGAGATAGGGCAGGCAGCTCTCGCGCTCGGCCGGCGTCGGCTTGTTGGCTGGAGGGGCGCAACGGACCACCGCGGCCACGTACGCACCTCGGAGCTCGAGGCCATCGTCGACTGAGACGCTCGTCGGCTGATTGGCGTAGCCGGCCCGCCACAGGGCGGCGAAGAGCCAATCGCCCGAGCGGTCGCCGGTGAAGATCCGACCGGTGCGGTTGCCGCCGTGGGCCGCGGGGGCCAGGCCCACGATCAGCAGCCTGGCGGCTGGATCGCCCCAGCCAGGCACCGGACGACCCCAGTAGGTCTCGTCGGCGTACGCCGCCCGCTTCTCCCGGGCCACGCGCTCGCGCCACTCGACCAGCCGCGGGCACCTCCGGCACCGGCTCACCTCGGCTGCGAGGGTCGTCAGGGAAGCGGATCGATCCACGGAGACGAAGGTACAGCCGCGCCGCGGGCTCCTCGCCGCCTGCCGCGAAAGTAGCCGCAGCCGGAGCAAATGTCGCTAACTCTACGTGGAACTACGTACGAAAATGGCGCAATATCTATACGTGGAATTACGTAGCAATGACTCGTTAGGGGGATTTCAATTGCCACAGCGATCGACCGGGCGTATACGTGAGAATACCCATCCTGGAAGGTCGACACGTGACACGCCATTTCGGGATATGTTCGAGTCGGATCGCACTTCGGTGCGCCATCGCCGCCCTCATCGCGCTGGCTTCGTTGGCACTGTCCCTCGCCGGGATAGGACCGGCATCCGTGTCACCGGCGCGCGCATCGACGCCATCGGTAGCTTCCGGCACCGTCTCCATCTCCACGGTGAAGACGAACGTCCCGTACTACGCACCGTTTACGTCTAACAACCATCGCACTGTCTCGACGCCAGACGGAATCTTCTTGTCCTACTTCACCAATTGGAGCGGTGTCGACGGGGGCTCCAGTGACACCGGCGATGTCGTCGTCGCACGGAGCGTTGACGGAGGCTCGACCTGGAGCCAGCTGATCGACAGCCCGAATGTCGTGTCCAAGCATGCCGGGGCGAGCATGGAAGTCGATTCGGCGGGCAACGTCTACGCCTTCCTCGAGAGCCAGGCTTGGGGCTCCCAGGACGGCCGCGCCTACATGTTCCCCAAGTCCAAGGGCTTCGCCAACAACGGCAGCGACTACCTCGAACTGGCCCAGATGGGGAATGGAAGCAACAAGTTCGCCAGCGGATATGACCCCAACAACAACACCCTGGTACTGGTCGCGCAGTATTTCATGGCGCAGGTCGTTGTCTCATGTCAGGATCAAATCGGCACGAACGGAACGGCGGCCTGTACGAGTGGCACGCCGGACACCTCCAACGACTTCCAGTGGAACAATTGGTGCAACTACTCCTCGTGCCAGAGCGGAAAGAGCGGCCAGGAGCTCGAATATCCCGATGTGTACGTGGGACGCGATGCCCAGGACGCGCACGTGATCCTTCTCTCGTGGACCGAATCAAATGAGACCCCGGCCGACTATTACGACATTCGATTCATTTTCTCCACTGATGACGGGGCGACATGGCACGGCGCCAATGGCGCCACGGTCTGTCCCAGCGGCTGTACGTACGGGTATCCCCTCGACACCACCGCAAACGGACCGTCCATCCTCGTCAATCCGAGCAGCGAGACGTCGACGACCGACGGGGTCTGGCTGGACAACACGTATATCCAGAATGGCGACTTCCTGTTCGCGTACTCGAGGTGCCCACGCGATATCTGCAGCCCACAAGAAGCGCCCGAGTACGCTCGCTTCAGTACGTCCGGCGGGAATGCGTCGCTGGTCAATCGGATCCTCGCCCCGACCTGCCTGAGCACCGGAAGTCTCTGCCCGACCAACGGCACGTCCGGTGGGTTCTTCTCCGGAACCGGGAGGTCGAACGCACCGATCTACTACACCACCCAGCAGTCGAACGGCGCCTGCACTTCCGATCAGGTCATCACACTGGTCAGCAACGACAACGGCGCCACCTGGCAGGACGACGCACAGAGCCCAGTGAACAACTGGAATTGCCCGTATGGAGTCAGTGGTGGGCCCACCCTTGGACCAACGGGAACGATCGCCGGCGCGTTCGTGAACATGACCAATGGGTTCAACGGCACCGACAACAAGACGCTCCTGGACTTCACCGTGCCGACGGCTGCGCCACCTCCACCTCCACCGCCGCCACCACCGCCCAGTGCCACCTCCCAGCCAGCCACCAACCCGGGTTCCACCACGGCCACGGTGAATGCATCGGTGAACCCCAACGGCGCCGACACCCACTACTCCTTCCAGTACGGCACGACCACGTCCTACGGCTCCACCACGCCCTCCACCGACGCCGGATCAGGGACCAGTCCGGTAGCTGCCGCGGCCAATCTCACCGGCCTCGCTCCCTCGACCACGTACCACTTCCAGGCGGTGGCCACGAGTGCCAGCGGCACGACGAACGGCGGAGACCTCACCTTCACGACTGCTGCGCCGCCACCGCCGTGCACCACCTTCACCTCGCCGGCCACACACAGCCACAGAGTGTGCGGACGGATTCGTGACAAGTACCTGGCCCTCGGCGGTCCGTCCGGCTTCCTTGGCTACCCGGTGACCGACGAGACCGGCACCCCTGACGGCGCCGGTCGCTTCAACTACTTCAGCAACGGCGGCGCCATCTACTGGACGGCTGCTACCGACGCCTGGTCGATCCACGGGGCCATCCTCGACAAGTGGGCCAGCATGGGCTGGGAGCGGTCAGTCCTCGGTTATCCCACCACCGACGAGAGCGGCGCTCCCGACGGTGTCGGCCGGTTCAACGACTTCAGCTACAGCGGCTCGATCTACTGGACGCCGTCCACCGGGGCGAGGTCGATCCACGGGCTGATCCGGGACAAGTTCCTGGCCCTCGGTGGGCCCACGAGCTTCCTCGGCTACCCGGTGACCGACGAGACCGGCACCCCTGACGGCGTCGGGCGCTTCAACTACTTCAGCAACAACGGCTCGATCTACTGGACGCCGGGGACCGGGGCGTGGTCGATCCACGGGGCCATCCTGGACAAGTGGGCCAGCATGGGCTGGGAGCGGTCGGTCCTCGGCTACCCCGTCACCGATGAGAACGGCACGCCGGACAACTTCGGGCGGTTCAACCACTTCACCAACGATGGCTCGGTCTACTTCACACCGAACACCGGGGCCTGGTCGATCCACGGGATGATCCGGGACAAGTGGGCCAGCATGGGCTGGGAGCGCAGCTGCCTCAGTTATCCGGTCAGCGACGAGTTCGGCATCTCGGACGGCCGCCAGAGCAACCTCCGAGGTGGCGACATCACCTTCGCCTGGGCCACCGACTCGGCTGCCTCGACCTGCTGATCGCCCGGAAGGGCCGGTGCTGAGCGGCCCGGAATGGTTTCACCACAGTGGGGTAGGTTGGGGATGGTCATGGCTCCCCGTCGCGCCAAGCCGCCTCCCCCTACCGTCGTGCTCTTCGTCCGCCACGCCCGGACACCGACCACAGGGTCTGTGCTGCCCGGCCGAGCGCCTGGGCTCCATCTGGCCGACGACGGGCAGGCCGACGCGGCCAAGATGGCCGAGCGACTGGCCAGCACGGCCAAGATCGAGGCGGTCTACGCCTCGCCGCTCGAGCGGGCGCGGGAGACGGCGGAGCCCATCGCGAGACGGTTGGGCCTCAAGGTTCGGATCGAGCGGGGCCTGATCGAGTGTGACTTCGGCGACTGGACCGGCGGCGAGCTGAAGGAGCTGCGCAAGCTGCCCGAGTGGAACGGGGTCCAGAGCTGGCCGAGCGGGTTCCGGTTCCCGGGCGGCGAGTCGTTCCCGGAGATGCAGTGCCGCGTCACGTCCGCCGTCGCCCGGCTGCGGTCACGCCACGCTGGCACCACGATCGTGGCCGTCTCCCACGCCGACCTGATCAAGGCCGTGGTCGCTGACGCCCTCGGCACCCATCTCGACCTCTTCCAGCGCATCGTGATCTCGCCCTGCTCGGTCACCGCCATCGCCTACGGAGAGAATGGTCCTGTGGTGCTCGGCGTGAACGCCACCAACGGTCTCGACGAGGTGCAGCCGTCGTGAGCGACTCGCACGATCTCTACGACGCCGAGCGTGTGACGGTGGGCACGGTCGGTCCCACGGGCCAGCGCGTCTTCCTGCTCCAGGGCCGGCAGGGATCGCTCGTGATCACCGTCAAGCTCGAGAAGCAGCAGGTGGCCGCCCTGTCGCAGTACCTGGCCAAGGTCCTCGAGGAGCTCCCCGATCCCGGAGACCTGCCCGTCGACCTGGAGCTGGAGGAGCCGCTCGACGCCGCCTGGGCTGTCGGCACCCTCGGTCTGTCCTATGACTCGGCCGCCGATCGGATCGTGCTCCTGGCCGAGGAGGCCGTGGCCGAGGAGGACGAGGAGGAGCCGGTGGACGAGACGGCGGCGTCGATGGCCCGGTTCACGATCACCAGGGAGCAGGCCGCCGCTCTGGCCATCAGGGGGACAGAGCTGGTCGAGGCGGGAAGGCCGCCCTGTCCGCTGTGCGGCAACCCCTTGGATCCCTCAGGACACGTGTGCCCCAGGACGAACGGGCATCGCCCCCCAGTCCTCTGAGCCTGCTCTCCGGCGGGGAGATCGAGCTCCAGGGACGGCTGCCGTGGAGCTCCAACCGCACCTTTCTGGTGAGTTGCAACGACGGCGGGCGGGACCTGCTGGCGGTGTACAAGCCACACCGCGGCGAGCGCCCGCTGTGGGACTTCCCCGGAGGCCTGTACCGGCGGGAGGTGGCTGCCTACGAGCTGTCCCGCGCCCTGGGCTGGGACATCGTGCCCGAGACGGTGATCCGCACCGACGCGCCGCTCGGAATCGGCTCGCTCCAGCGCTTCGTCGCCGCCGAGTTCACCGAGCACTACTTCACCCTGGTCGAGGATCCCCGGCATCTCGACGCCCTGAAGGTCATCGCCGCCTTCGACCTGCTGCTCAACAATGCGGACCGGAAGAGCGGGCACTGTCTGCTCGGCCTGGACGGCCGGATCTGGGCCATCGACAACGGGCTCTCGTTCCACCCCGAGCCCAAGCTGCGCACAGTGATGTGGGACTTCAGCGGCGAGTCGGTCCCCGAGCGACTCGTGGCCGACATCGACCGTGTCGGCCGTGATCTTCCGACTGGCCTCGGCTCGCTTCTGGGCCCCGAAGAGGTCGATGGCATCCGCCGGCGGGCGGCGGCGGTGGTCGCCGACCGACACTTCCCCGCGCCCCTCCCCGAGCGACGACCGTACCCGTGGCCGCTGGTCTGATCGGGCTCGCAAGCTGGCGGGTCAGGGCGAGCCGAGGACGCGGCGGGTGTAGGCGTTGGCGAAGAGGCCGTCGGGATCCAGACGGCGGCGCACCGCTTGGAAGCGCTCCCAGCCGGGGTACCGGGGCGAGAGCGTCGCTGCCGTCTGGTAGTGGAGCTTGCCCCAGTGGGGCCGCCCTCTCACGCTGTCCATGATCGCCTCGACGCCGCGGAAGTACTGCTCGTATGGCACCCCCCGTGGCATGTGGACGGCCACGTAGCAGCTCTGCCGCCCGCTCGCCGTCGACAGCGGGATGTCGTCGCCCGCCGTGAAGCGGACCTCCACCGGGAAACCGACGTAGAGACCGCTCTCCTCCACGTACCGGCGGACACGTTCCACCACGCCCGCCGCCGCCGCCCGGGGAATGGCGTACTCCATCTCGCAGAAGCGGACCCAGCGGGGGCTGGTGAAGACGCGGTCGCTGCGGTCGATGTACTCGGTCCGCCCGGAGCTGGGAGCGATGTGGGCCAGTCGTGGGGTCCACCGCGGCCGCAGGCGCCCGAGCCAGGTGACCGCACCGAATGCGATGTTCTCGAAGAGGACCTTGTCCCGGAGGAACCGCGGTCCGCGGCCCGGTGAGACCGGCTCGTCGGTGCGATTGTTCCGCTTGGTGAGGGCCCAGCCGGTGTGGGGCACCCAGAAGAACTCGAAGTGGTCGTTGTCCTCCACCAGCTCGTCGATCGACGACAGCACGTCGTCGAGGCGAATGGGCTCCTCCACGGCCCGCAGGTTGAACGCGGGCTGGCAGCGGAGGGTGACGGTCGTGATGACGCCCAGGGCCCCCAGCCCCACCCGTGCGGCAGCGAAGACCTCCGGTTCCTCGTCCGGCGAGCAGGACACGATCGACCCGTCGGCCGTGACCAGCTGGAGGCCGACCACGTCGGTGGCCAGGCCGCCCAGCCCGATACCCGTGCCGTGCGTGCCGGTCGAGATGGCTCCGGCCACCGTCTGATAGCCGATGTCGCCGAGGTTGGCCAGGGCCAGTCCCCGCCGGGCCAGCTCCCCTGCCAGCGCGGCCATCGTGATCCCCGACTCCACGGTCACCGTCGACGCCTCGGGGTCGTAGCGCAGGACGCGGGCGCGCTCGTCGAGGCGGACCTGGACACCCGAGGTGCACGCCACGTCGGTGAAGGAGTGGCCCGATCCCACCGGCTTCACCCGCAGGCCTTCCTTGGCGGCCGACTTCACCACCTCGGCCATGTCCTCGACCGAGCGGGGCCGAGCGACCTCGACCGGGGCACACCACTGGTTGCCACCCCAGTTCCGCCACGGACGCGGCGCAGTGTCGGTCATGGCGAGATGCTATCCATCGGCCCTCGGCGTGGCCGGGCTCAGGAGCCGAGTCGCACCCCGAGCTGGCTCTGGATGGCGGCGATGGCCGAGTCCGCCAGGCGGTCCGATCCCGGCCTGGCCAGGTGAAGGCCGTCCGGCTCCCGGACCCGTTGCTGGCCCCCGGACGCGTCGGGCAGGTAGGCGGAGTACTTGCCGCTGCCGTCGACGAAGAGGTGCCAGGAGTCGAGATAGGTCACGCCAGGATGGACCGCGGCCTGGCCGGCGACGATGGAGTTCAGCACCTGCATCTGCCCCGAGGCGCTGCCCGAGGGCATGATCGGCATCCCCACCCAGACCATGCGCCCGCCCTGGGCCGTCGCCTCGTTCATCATGGTGGCCACTCGCTGGGTGTAGACGGTGACCCAGTCCGGCGAGCCGAACTGGACCGCCCTGTCGCCAACCAGAAACGACTGGTTGTCGTTGGCGCCCATCATGGCGACCACCAGGTCCGGTTGGAACCGGGAGACGTCGGTGCGCAGCTCGCCAGGCCAGTCGAAGTAGTCGGGCCTTGCCAGGCCAGTGTCGATCTTGCCGTCCAGGGTGGCCTGCACCACGCCCGTTGCCCCCAGCTTGGCGACCAGGCTCTGACCGAAGTCCTCGCCGATCGAGTCGCCGATGGCGAGGACGCGCAGTGGGTTGGCAGCTGTCGGTTGGGGCACGGGTGGCAGCGGCGGCGGAGAGGGTCTCGGGGCACCGGCCGGCACGGGCGCCGCCGGCCGTGGTCGGGCGGTGTGCCGCACCTGGGGCGAGGCCACGGGAACGGGAGGGGTCGACTTGACCACCGGCCCACCGGTGGGCCGACCGAGGGCGTCCTTGACCAGATCACCGACGTAGGCCAGGCCCGTCCCGTTGCCCACCCACACGATCGGACGCAGGACCGTGAGCGCCGCCGTTCGTCGGGCCCCGAGTGGAGACGACTGCGCGGAGCGCTGGAGAGAGTGAGAGTCCAGCAGCACCCACAGCCCGAGACAGATGAAGCCGATGACCAGGACCCTGCCGGCGGCCTGGAAGGGGGGGCTCGGCGCACCCGGCGGCGTCGGGGGGGCAGCCGGGCGAGACGTGGCGGGTCGGGTCTCGGCTGTCTCCGACGCGGCGGCCTCGGGACCTCCTGACGGTGGAGCCACCGTCGGCGGTCCGGTGCGACGGGCGTTGGAGATGCGCTCGAGGCCCGAGAGAGCACCGGCGTGGACGGACCGGGGGCCGAGAACCCGAGCGGTGGCCGCGGTGCGGACGCGCCGGGCGACGCGCGCGGCGGTGGCGACGGCGACGGCACCGCCCTCGTTGCCGTCTCCGTTCCCGGGATTGCTGCCACCGTTCGCCGGAGTGGCGGGGGTGGCGGGACCTCCCCCGTCCTCGGCGCGCGGATCGTCGTCGGGACCGCGGCCCGATGCGGCGCGGTGGGCGCCGCGTCCACGGGGCATCGGGGGCCGAAGCCGGATCTTGCGCATCAGAATCGGTAGTAGATGAACGGGGCAACGCCCTGGGGCCCGAGCGTGGTGATGCCGAACAGGGTGACGGCGAGCAGGACTCCCTGACCCGCCGGGCGGAGCTGGGAGAACGCGACGCGCGCTCGCTGCACGATGTCAGCGGGAACGTACTGCGCTCCGATGCCGACGGCAATGGCCAGCAGCACCAGGGGCGTGACCTCGGGCGCCGGACCCCACGCCGTGAACAGCCGCCGCAGCAGCGTGAGCGCCGTCGAGAAGGAGTCCGAACGAAAGAACACCCACGCGAGACACACCACGTTGAACGTGACCACGCGCTGCGCGATGCGGTCCCATCGTGTGTCGGGCAGCGGGGCCAGGCCTCGCGCCTCCCGCCGGGACCGACGCCAGTGGCCGGTCACCTGCCCGACGCCGTGGATGGCCCCCCACGTCACGAACGTCCACGCCGCGCCGTGCCACAGGCCCCCGAGCACCATCGTGATCATCACGTTGCGATAGGTCGCCAGCCGCGAGCCCCGGTTGCCACCGAGGGGGATGTAGAGATAGTCGCGCAGCCAGCGGGACAGCGTCATGTGCCACCGTCGCCAGAAGTCCTGGAGAGAGCGAGCCGTGTAGGGGCTGTCGAAGTTCTCGGGGAACTTGAACCCGAGCAGGAGGGCCACACCGATGGCGATGTCGGTATAGCCGCTGAAGTCGGCGTAGATCTGCACCGCGTAGCCGTAGATGGCGACCAGGATCTCGAGCGAGCTGTGCTGGCCCGGGCTGTTGAACACCGGGTCGACGATCGCCGTGGCCAGGAAGCTGGACAGGACCACCTTCTTGAACAGTCCGGCGAAGATCAGATAGGCCGCCCTCGAGAAGTCGACCTTGCGTGGGTCGCGCCGGACGCGGATCTGGGGCAGGAGCTCGGAGCCCCGCACGATGGGCCCGGCGACGAGGTGGGGGAAGAAGGAGAGGTAGGTGGCGAAGTCGAGCCAGCTCGCCGGCTCCAGGGAACGGCGGTAGACGTCGATCACGTAGCTGAGGGCCATGAACGTGAAGAACGAGATGCCCACCGGCAGGGTGATCTGCAGCAGCGGCAGCGGTGCCCCGATGCCCATGCCGTGAAGCACGTTCGCCACGTTCACGGCGAAGAACCCGTAGTACTTGAACCACCCCAGGAAGCCGAGCTCGACCGCCACAGTGGCCCACAGGGCCCCCTTGCGCCACGACGACGAGTCGGTTCGGTGGATCGCCAGCGCACCGAGCTGGGCGACGACCGTCGACGCCGCCAGCAGGAACACGAAGTGCCAGTCCCACCAGCCATAGAAGACGTAGCTGGCAAGGATCATGAACGGCTTCCATCGCCGTGGGAAGGGCGTGAGCAGCCAGCTGGCGAGGAAGACGATGCCGAAGAAGACGGCGAAGTCGATCGTGGGAAACAGCATCAGGCGCGGCGCAGCTCCCCGCGTGTGCACGCGCGCCGTAGCGACATGAGAACTCCCCCGCCCGCCACGGCTCAGATTCTAGGCGACCCGGTACCAGGGGTCGGGCCCCGCCGTCACCCCCGCGCTTTGAGCTCCTCGATCAGCTTGGGGACGACCTTGTGCACGTCTCCGACGATGCCCAGGTCGGCGATGGAGAAGATGGGGGCCTCCTGGTCCTTGTTGATGGCGATGATGTTCTTGGCCCCCTTCATGCCCACCATGTGCTGGGTGGCCCCTGAGATCCCAGCGGCGAGGTACACGGTCGGCTTCACCGTCTTGCCTGTCTGGCCCACCTGGTAGGCGTAGGGCACCCAGCCGGCATCGACGATCGCCCGCGACGCGCCGGGCGCCGCCTTGAGCAGCTTGGCCAGCTCCTCGATCATCTCGTACTTGTCGGCCTGCCCCAGGCCACGGCCACCGGAGACGACGATCTCGGCCTCGTCCAGCTGCGGTCCGGTGCGCTCCTCGACGTGACGCTCGAGCACCCGGGCGGCGTCGATGGGGCCGGTATCGGGCACCTCGAGGGCCACCACCTCGGCCGCCGACCCGCCGGCGGGCTCAGCGGCGAAGGACTTGGCCCGCACCACGAAGATGCCCGGGCCTTCGCCGGTGAAGCGGCTCCTGGCCATCTGGGTCCCGCCGAAGATGGCGTGGTGGGCGATGGGGACCCCGTCCTCGACGGTGAGGTCCACCAGGTTGGTGAGCACGGGCCGGTCGATCCTGGTCGAGAGGCGCCCGGCGATGTCCCGCCCGTCGTAGGTGGTCCCGATCAGGATCAGGTCGGGCGCGTTCCCGGACTCGATCTGGGCGGCGATGGCGGCCGCGACCCGGCCGCCGGGGAGGGCACCGCCCAGGTCGCCCACGTCGTACACCTTGCCGGCGCCGTGGTTGCCGAGCTCTCCCGCCGTCGAGGCCACGTCGCCGCCCCACGCCACCGCCTCGACGACCGAGCCCAGCGAGCGGGCCTTGGTCAGCAGCTCCAGGGTGAGGCTGGTCGGGGCTCCACCCGACGACTCGGCCACGACCCATACCTTGTCGGTTGCCATCAGTTTCAGGATCCTCCCGGCTGCGGTGCTCTACAGAACCTTGAGCTGCTCGAGGAACGCGATGATGCGCTCGTGGGCGTCACCCTCGTCGACCACGACCTCGCCCGCCTTGCGCTCCTCGGCGGCATTCACGTCGATGACCTCCTGGCGGGCACCGGCTGCGCCCACCTGCTCGGGCGTCAGGCCGAGATCGGCCACCTTCAGCTGCTCGACGGGCTTGCCCTTCGCCGCCATGATGCCCTTGAAGGAGGGGTAGCGAGGCTCGACGACACCGGCGGTCACCGTGACCACCGCCGGCAACGGGCACTCCACCTCGTCGAAGCCCGCCTCGGTCTGGCGCTGCACCCGGACCTTGCCGTCGCTCACGTCGATCTTCTTGGCGAAGGTGACCGAGGGCAGGCCGAGCAGCTCGGCCAGCTGGGCCGGCGTGGTGCCGGTGTACCCGTCGGTCGATTCCGTCGCCGCCACGACCAGATCGGGCTCGGCCCGCTTGACGGCCGCAGCCAGGACCTTGGCGGTACCGAGCGCGTCGGTGCCGGCCAGGGCGTCGTCGCTGACGAGGATGGCCTTGGCCGCGCCCATGGCGAGCGCCGTGCGCAGGCCGCTCGTCTCCTCGTTGGGCGCCATGGACACGAGCGTCACCTCGCCACCACCGGCGTGTTCTGCCAGCTGGAGGGACATCTCGACGCCGTAGGAGTCGGAGTCGTCGAGGATGAGCTTTCCCTCGCGGACGAGGTTCTTGGTGTCGGGATGCAGCGACCCCGGGGCTGCGGGGTCGGGGATCTGCTTGACACAGACGGCGACGTTCATACCTGTCATTGTTCCCGACAGCGCCGCCGCTCGACCAACCGGGGTCCCCACCAGCCCCCGCCAGTGGCGGGACCGCCGGCCGGACCGGTGCCGGAGCGCAGATCACTACCAGGCCGTTTGCTAGCGTCGGAAGACGAGACGCGGTGCCGAGCGCAGCGAGCCCGAACCCCACGCCGGCGAAGAGCCGGTCGCCACGACTGCCGCTGAGGAGGAACTGACGGAGTGCCCGGAAGCGACGAGGTGCGGCTGTCATCTCCGGCGACCACCGAGCTCCCCCGCCTGGCCCGACTGACGGCCAGCGGGCTGGCCTGCCGCCTCGGGTTCAGCTATGACGAGGTCGAGGATCTTCGGCTCGCCATCGACGAGCTGTGCTTCTCCCTCATCGGCACCCAGGGGCGCCCCGGCGTGGTGCACCTGATGTTCTCCCTCGACGACGAGACGCTGGAGGTGGAGGGCACCCTCGAGAGCGGCGAGCGAGGTCCGGACCCCGTCCAGAGCGGGCTGTCGCGCAAGATCCTCGAGGCCCTGGTGGACGAGCACCAGGTGCGTCGGAACGGTCAAGACCAGCTGACCTTCTGGATGCGGAAGCGACGACTCCCGATCGCCGGCTGATGGGCGTGGACAACGCTCAACGTGAGGAGCTGCGACAGAAGTTCGTCGCCCTGGCCGAGACCGGCGACCCGGCGATCCGACGAGAGCTGGTGGAGGCGCACCTGGGCCTGGCCGAGTACCTCGCCCGGCGATTCAGCCATCGGGGCGAGCCCGTCGACGATCTCGTCCAGGTGAGCTCCATGGCGCTGCTCAAGGCGGTCGACCGCTTCGATCCCGGACGCGGTGTGGAGTTCTCGACCTACGCCACCCACACCATCGCCGGCGAGCTCAAGCGACACTTCCGGGACAAGGGCTGGGCCGTGCGGGCGCCCCGCCGCATGCAGGAGCTCTACCTGACCCTCGGCGACAGCATCGGCCGGCTGTCCCAGGAGCTCGGCCGCTCGCCGACCATCGCCGAGCTGGCGGCCGAGACGAGAGTGTCGGAGGAGGAGGTGCTCGAGGCCCTGGAGGCGGGGCAGGCCTACCGCCTGGCGTCCCTCGACGCCCCGGCACCCGGAGACGACGAGGGCGAGAGCCTCGCCTCCCATCTGGGCGACGAGGATCCACGCATGTCGGCGGCAGAGGAACGGGCCACGCTCTCGCCGATCATCCAGGCCCTTCCCCCTCGCCAGCAGCTCATCCTCCATCTGCGCTTCTTCGAGGGCCTCACCCAGCTCGAGATCGCGGGGCGGCTCGGCATCAGCCAGATGCACGTGTCACGCCTGCTCGCCCGCAGCCTGGCCCAGCTCAGGGCGGCGGCGGAGCAGGGCTGAGGGCGCATCGCCAACGTGTTGCAGCCGGCTGGCGCATCCGGATAAGCTCCCGGCCAATCCGGGTGTTCCTCGCCGGTTGTTCGGTCGTGGAGCATGTGAATCGAATCACAAGGCCCCGGGCACCGATCCCGAGGAGGCGTCGTGGCCCTCACATGGAACCGGTCGATCGAATGGGACACCGACGACTGGCGAAGGTACGCCGCTTGCAGGGACACCGATCCCGACCTCTTCTTCCCTGTCGGCACCACCGGGCCGGCCGTCGACCAGATTGCCGCGGCCAAGCTCGTCTGCAGCGCGTGCGAGGCGCAGAGTCCGTGTCTCGAGTTCGCGCTGATCACCAACCAGGAGGCCGGGGTGTGGGGCGGAACCGCGGAAGAGGAGCGCCGGAAGCTGCGCAAGACGTGGCTGAGCCAACGCCGCCGGGCCTCCTGAAGCTCCCTTAGGCCACCCAGATCCGGCGCCAGGAGGCCGGCTCGGCGACCATGCCTGGGGCGGAGAGGTCTAGGCGCTCTCCCCCGCCTGCTCCTCTTCGGTGCCAACCACTGGGATCCGCAGCTCGACGAGCGTGCCGCCGTCACGGCGCATGACGATGTCGCCGCTCAGCTGGCTCCGCACCAGGTCCCGCACGATCGAGAGTCCGAGGCTGGTCGTGTTGTCGATCGAGAAGCCCTCGGGCAGGCCCTGACCGTCGTCGCGCACCTGCACCAGCAGTCGCCGCCCGTCGTTGTCGAGCACCAGGTCGACCCGCCCGGCTCCGTCGGCGGAGCGCTCGCCGTCGCCCCTGTCTCCGGGATCCCCACCCTCGAAGGCATGCTCGATGGCGTTCTGGAGGAGCTCGGCCAGCACCACCGCCAGTGGGGTGGCGAGATCGGCGCTGAGATCACCCGCGTCCCCTTCGACGCACAGCTTCACGGGCCGACCAGACACGACGGCGTCCTCGGTCATGCGGACGAGCGAACGCACGATCTCGTCGAACGGCACCTGGTCCCCGGCTTCCCGGGAGAGGATCTCGTGCACGATGGCGATGGAGCGGATCCGGCGTTCCGACTCCCGCAGGGCGCTGCGGCCCTCGCCCGGCGGCAGGCGCCGGCCCTGGAGGCGCAGGAGGGAGGAGATCGTCTGGAGGTTGTTCTTCACCCGATGGTGGATCTCGCGGATGGTGGCGTCCTTCGACACGAGCAGACGGTCACGGCGGCGGAGATCGGTGACGTCCCGGAGCAGGACGACGGCACCCGTCAGCTCCCCCATGCTGAGCAGCGGGATACAGCGCACGAGCACGATGACGTCGGGCCGGCGCTCGACCTCCTCGATGACCGGGAGGTGGGTGGCGAAGGCGCGCTGCACGGCGGTCTCCTCGACGCCCAGCTCGTCGAAGCGCATGCCCTCGACGTTGGAGAACACACCCATGCGGTGGAGGGCGTTCACGGCGTTCGGTGACCCGTAGGAGACGCGCATCCCTTCGTCGAGCACGACGACTCCGTCTCCGACCCGGGGGGACTCCTCGGTGACCGCCGCCTCGTCGCTCGCAAAGGGGAACAGCCCGTCGGCGATCATCCGTGCGAAACGGTCGAAGAGCTCGACGTACTCGCGCTCGAGCAGACCTGGCCGCCGGCCGACGGTGAGCGGCGACTCCCGGGTCATGACGGCGATGAGATCACCTTCCCAGCGCACGGGGATGCACTGCATCCGCGCCCGCTCGCCCCGCGTCGTGACGAGCTCGCCCTCGACCATCTCCCCCAGACGCCAGGCCCTGCCGAGGAGGGGGCGCTCGGCGTCGTCGACCAGGCGGCCGACCAGGTCCTCCTGGTGCAGGGTCTGGCCCGTGCTCGGCCGCATCTGCCCGAGCACGACGAAACGGCTGCCCTCGTCGAGGGCGGCGGCGACCGGCACGAACAACACCAGGTCGCCGAAGCACAGGTCGGCCAGCATGCCCCAGGAGCCCATGAGGCGCTGCAGATGCCCCAAAGGGCTGGTCTCCAGCCGGGTGTGGCGACGGGCCACATCGGCCGGCGTCGCCACCTCCACCGAGAGCTCGGTCTCTCCGTCTCCCGCGGGGCTCGTACCCGGGCCACCGCGGCCGCCGACGGCCACCGCGTCGCGAGCGCCGGCGGTCGTCCCCGCCGAGGTCCCCCCACCTCCCCCGCCACCGTTTCCGCCGGCGCCGTTGCCCTGTCCCCGGGTCGCCACGGCGAGCGCGGCGCCGCCCCGCTGGGCCGCAGCCCTCGTCGCCGCCGACGGCGTCACCGGGATGAGGCGGGGCTGGCGCTTGCGGAAGGCGCACAGGGAGTCGTAGCCCACCGCGGTCAGCAGCTGGCGGATCTCGTCGGAGCGATCGGCGACGTCGGGTAGACCGTGGGCGTCCGACGCCGTGGTGATGGGCACGCCGCGGGCCCGAAACCGCGCCAGCAGCTCGGGCGCCGGGTAGGCCTCGCCGACCGGCTTGCGCCAGCCGGCCGACGACACCTCGGCTGCCATCCCCGACCGGGCGGCGGCCTCCGCCATCCGGTCGTAGAGCTCTTCGGGCGCGTTCGACCGGTGGCCGGCCACCTTGATCAGGTCGGGATGGGCGAGGACGTCGCACGCGCCCGATTCCGCCAGCTCCTCGAGCGCCTCGGTGTACGCGGCCCAGGTCTGCTCGACGCCTCGGCGTCGCCATTCGGCCAACGATGCCGCGTCCTCCAGGTCGTCGAACCGCCACGCGCCGAGCCAGTGGACCGAGCCGAGCAGCACGTCGAAGGGATAGCCCTCCAGCAGATCGGCGACGTCGTCCATTCGTCCCGGGTAGTAGTCGACCTCCATTCCCAGGGCGATGGGAAGGCCGGCCCCCTTCGCCTCCAACACCGAATGGACGTAGGCGTCGAGGTCAGCGCGGGCGTGCTCGCCCCAGTACGTCGCCATGCTCCTCCGCAGGGCGGGGTCGGGGTCGGCGTCCCAGAACTTGGCCAGCAAGGCGTCGGCCTGGACGAAGCGGAAGAGGTGCTCGGTGACGGCGATCTCGGTGATCCCCGCGGCCCCGGCACGCCGGCAGTACGCCGCCAGCTGCTCGACGGTGACGTCGCTGTGGCGCTCGCCGTGTGGCCACAGATGGAGGTGATAGTCGAGCACGGGCCCAATGGTACGGGGCGGCGGAGATCGTGGCGCCTGGTCAGCGGGCCCGGCGGATGAGCGTCATGCCGTCCCGCACGGTCATCTGGGCGCAGACCACCCGAGGATCGCTCGCCACGTGGTCGTTGAAGGCCCGGACGTGCTTGGTGCTGGCGGCGTTGTCCGACTCGTCGGCCACCGAGCCGCTCCACAGCGTGTTGTCGGCGACGATCACCCCCCGCGGCGCCAGCTTGGGGAGGACGGCCTCGTAGTAGTCGATATAGCCGGATTTGTCGGCGTCGATGAAAGCGAGGTCGAAGGGTCCGTCGAGGCCGTGAACGGTGTCGAGTGCCGGGCCCAGCCGCACCTCGATTCGATCGGCGAACGGGCTCGAGGCGATGTGCCGGCGGGCGACTTCCGCGTGCCGAGGGTCGACCTCGCAGGTGACGATGTGGCCGTCGTCGGGGAGACCGGCGGCCATCGAGAGAGCGGAGTAGCCGCTGAAGGTACCGATCTCGAGAACCCGCCGGGCCGAGGAGATGAAGACCAGGGTCTGCAGGACCCGCCCTTCGACGGGGCCGACCATCATGCCCGGGGCGGAGAGGGTCCTGCGGGTCTCCTCCGCCAGCGCCTCCAGGTACGGAGGGTGCGGAGTGGTGTGGCTCTCTGCGTAGCGCTCGATGTCGGCCCGCACGATGTCGGCCACGGTGGTCCCCTTTCTGCGGCCCCTGACGGGGCACGAGCTCGTCTCCTCCGGGTCGGCCTCACCGGCCGGCCGGTGCCCTGCGGGGGTGCTGGGCTCAACTCCGCTCGGCCGGCCTCCTGGGCAAGCCTGTCAGCTCCAGATGCGTTCGCCGAGCCGCACGAGGCCGGCGAGGTCGTAGATGTCGGTGTCGAAGTACGGCACGCTCGCCACGACCTCGGGCGTCACCGCCAGCTCCGCCTGTTGCTCGGCCTCCCGGCACGCCACCACCTGGAAGTTGAGGAAGCTCTCGGCCAGCTCGTCGAGGACCCGGTGGATCTGGGCGGGCTCGGCCAACCCCGGCGCCAGCGCCTCGGACAGCTCGTCGCCCCGCGCCCGCAGGCGATCGGCGACCTCCGCAGAACGGTCGCTGCGCATGTAGTCGGGCAGGACCTTGTTGAGGATCACGGCACCGAGATGGAACCCCATCTCGGACATGACGTCGATGAACTGCTCCGCCTCCCGCAGTGGAGCAGCCTCGAGGGTGCTGACGACCATGAAGGTGGTGCGGCGCTCGTGGAGCAGACGCTCGACCGCCTTGGCCCGCTTGACGAAGCCGTCGTACATGGTCTGGAAGAGCATGAAGAACTCGGCGATGTCCTGGAGGAACTGCGTCCCGAGGATTCGGTCGGCCACCTGGTAGAAGGGACGGGAGGCGAAGTTCACGACTCGCGAGCGGTAGGGGACGATCAGCCAACGCAGCAACCGGCTGGAGAAGAAGTCCGCCATGCGCTCGGGAGCTTCGAGGAAGTCGATGGCGTTGCGCGACGGCGGCGTGTCCACGACGATCAGGTCATAGGTTCCCTCGTTGTGGATCTCGAACAGCCGTTCCATGGCGATGTACTCGTGGCTCTGGACGAACCGGCCCGACACGTTCTGGTAGAGCGGGTTGGCGAGTATCTCGCGGGCAGTGCGGTCGTCAGGAGCGTGGCGACGAACGAGGGCGTCCCAGGACTGCTTGGTGTCGAGCATGGCAGCCCACAGCTCACCCCTGGGCGTGATCCCGGCGTCGGCGAAGGCGGCGTTCGGCACGCGTGTCTCCTCGTTGCCGATCCCCTTGACGCCGAGGGCGTTGGCGAGCCGCTTGGCGGGGTCGACGGTGAGGACCAGCACCTTGCCCCCCTGCCGCACGGCCGCCATGGTGGCCGCAGCGGCGGCGAGGGTGGTCTTCCCCACTCCGCCGGACCCACACGAGACGACGATCTCCTTGGCCGCCAGCAGCTGGTCCAACGAGCCGGAGCGGGCCGGCGCCGTCGTCGGCATCAGTAGCCCAGCTCGGCCGACAGCGCCGATGCCACCTGTCCGGTGGCCCGCAGGCCATGCGACCGGGCGAACAGGTAGGGGACGTAGAGCATGGGCACGGCCGGGTCGACCTCAGCCCGGAGGCGCTCGAGGTGGCTGGCCCCGGTCCGGCGCAGGGTGACGGCGAGGCCGGCGCCGTCGAGCACCGGTTGCACGTCGCCGTCGACGGCCTTGGCCAGCGCGGCGGCGCAGTCGGGCTCGGCGAGCGCATCGAAGACGGCTTCCTCGCCTCGCCCGAACAGCTCCGGCAGCACACGATTGACCACGATGGCGGCCAGCGAGACGCTCGTCTCCTCTCGGACCCGGCGGGCCAGCTCGATGGTCTCGTTGACCGGCATCTCCTCGGGCGTGGCCACGATGCACAGCCCGGTCAGGAACGGGTCGGAGAGGATGTCGAGCATCCAGCCCGTCTGTTGGCGCACCGGGCCGATGCTGACGAGATCGTTGATGGCCTGCGGCGCGGCCAGCTGGCCGATGACGTGGCCGGTGGGCGAGGCGTCCACGACCACCAGGTCCCAGTTGCGCTCGCGCACCTCGTAACAGAGCTTGCCCACGACCAGGATCTCTCTGACGCCGGGCGCAGCGGTGGCGACGAACTCGAACGCTCTGGCCAGGGGGCCGATGCGACCGACGACGGGCACGCGAAGGTTGAGTCGCAGGTACTCGCGAAGCGACGCCTCGGTGTCCATCGACATGGCCCACAGTCGTGGATGCACCTCGGTGGGCTGAAAGCTGGTGTGCCCCGTCTCCAGCGCGTCGGCGAGCGCCCCCTTGGCATCGATCTCGCAGAGGAGAACGCGCTTGCCGCGATTGGCGGCCAGAAGAGCCAGTGCCGAGGCCACCGTGGTCTTGCCCACGCCGCCCTTGCCCGTCACGAAGAGCAGCTTCCGCTCCAGGAGGTCGGCCGGCGCTTTACGGCGGGTCGCCTCCCCGGGCCGGCCTCCCGGGCCGGCTGTCTCGTCGGACCGGCCTCCAGGGCCGGCTGTCTCGTCGGGCCGGCCTCCCGGGCCGGCTGTGCCCGCGGGCGGCCCGCCCGGCGCGCCCTCAGGGTGCACCGAAACCAACCCTGCGGTCCTCACTGGCCACGCCCACCTCCACGTAGGCCACCCGGGCCACCGGCACCCCGACGCGCCGGCCTCGGCGGTCGGTCAGCCACAGCACGCCCTCGGGGCGACCCAGGGTCGCGTCGATGTCGTCCATCAGCTCGTCGCGGTTGGCGTCGTCGCCCACCTCGACCTCGATCTCCCTGCTCGTGTGAATGACACCGATGCGGATGTCCACCAGCGCGCTCCTCTGGTCTGGTCGGCGGTGTCCGGCGATGGACGGGCCTCGGCCATCGTAGGCCGGAGCTGGCTCGATCCCCGCCGGTCGGCTGTCACAGCCGGAGGGCAAACTGGACCCATGGTCTCCACCGAGCCGACCCCGACGCGACGGGCCCAGCGCTGGGCCTCGACCATGGAAGGGTATGGGGCCGGCGCAGCCGTCCGCCGTGCCCACCGCGACAGTGGGGCCGGCATCGGCACCGTGGGAGCGCTGGGACGGGAGGCGCGCGAGCACGCCGAGGACCTCACGCAGGCCCCCGGCGCGACCCGAGCCTGCGGAGCGGGCCGGCGTGCCCGCCCGGAGGAGCCGGACGAGCTGCGCACCTGCTTCGAACGGGACCGGGACCGCATCCTTCACGCCACGGCCTTCCGCCGGCTGGCGGGCAAGACGCAGGTCTTCATCTTCCCTCAGGACCATCAGCGGACCCGGCTCACCCACGCCATCGAGGTCGCCCAGGTGGCGGTGAGCGTGGCCCGCGCCGCCCGGCTCAACGTGGCCCTCACGGAGGCGATCGCCCTGGGACACGACTGCGGCCACGGTCCGGGCGGGCACGCCAGCGAGGACGCGCTCTCGCCCTACGTCGAGGCCGGCTTCGATCACGCCGTGTGGGGCGCCGACGTCGTTCTCGAACCGCTCAACCTGTGCGCCGAGACGCTGGACGGCATTCGCAACCACTCGTGGTCCCGTCCCGCGCCGGCCACACCTGAGGGAGAGGTGGTGAGCTGGGCCGACCGCATCGCCTACGTGTGTCACGACTTCGAGGACGCCGTGCGGGCGGGGATCGTGACCTCGGCGATGCTGCCGGAGCTGGTCCGTCGGCGTTGCGGGGAGGGCCGGGGTGAGCAGCTGGGCGCGTTCATCGGAGGCGTGCTCGAGGCGGTGACCGCGACCGGCGAGGTCGCCATGACCGAGGAGCTGGCCGAGGCCCTGGCCGCGTTCCGGGCCACCAACTATGAGCGCATCTACCTCCGTCCGGCGTCGCTCGCGCAGGGACGGGGCGTCGCCCGGCTGCTGCGGGCCCTCGTCGAGCACTTCGCCGATCGGCCCAACCTGATCCCGGGCACCGCCGAGCGCGGGGGGGTGGCCGCAGGCAGCGACGAGGCGCTTTCGACGGCGGTGACCTACGTCGCCGGCATGACGGATCGCTTCGTCATGCAGTCGGCGGCGGCCCACCTCGGTTGGGACGCCGAGCGGCTCCCGAGCGACTGATCGGCCTGCGAGACCGGTCTGAACACGCTGGAACGGTGCTGGGTTCCGGTCGCGAGATGCTGCGCGGTCGCGAGATGCGGGGCGCTGTCAGCGTCCGAGCCGGCGGCCGTGCCACACGCCGAGGCGCCAGCCGAGCCATCCTGCCGCGGCCGCCACGAGGGCCAGCTCGACCACCCTGAAGGTGGTCCACAGGGCGGCGACCACGACCCAGACCACCACGACCGCGGCCAGCACGAGGGCGAGGGCTCCGGCGACGCTGAAGCGTCGGGAGGGTCGCTCGGGGCCGCGGTCCTCGGGGCCGAGGGCCGGCAGGCTGCGAGGGCTGCGAAAGCTGCGACGGCTGCGACCACGGCCATCGCCGCCGTCGCGCTGGGTGGCGGGCGCCGGCTTGGTGGCCAGGGTCTGACAGATCAGGCAGGTGTCAGGTTGGAGCCCGTGGAGACAGGTGGCCGGTGCCACGACTCCATGGTCGCGCAGTCGACGGTCGTTGTTCCGGGCACTTCCACCGTCATCGAACGGCGAGCTCCGAACGATAGATGCGGGCCGGTCCCAGCTCCTCGATGCGCTTGGCCGTCTCCTCGAAGGCGCGCGCGACCTCCGCGTCGGGCTCGGTCACCGTCACCGGACGGCCCTCGTCTCCACCGGCGCGCAGAGCCGGCACGAGGGGCAGCTGGCCGACGAGGGGCACACCGAGCTCCTCGCCCAGCAACCGGCCGCCGCCGGCGCCGAAGATCTCGTAGCGCTTGCCGTCGTCGCCGGTGAACCAGGACATGTTCTCGATCACGCCCCGCACCCCGAGCTTGAGCTTCTTGGCCATCAGGGCGCTGCGTTGGGCGACCCGCTGGGCCGCCGGCTGGGGCGTGGTGACCACGAAGATCTCGGTCCGAGGCAGGAACTGCGCCATCGACATGGCCACATCACCCGTGCCCGGTGGCATGTCGACCACGAGATAGTCAGGGTCGTCCCAGTGGACGTCGGTGAGGAACTGCTCGAGCGCCTTGTGCAGCATCGGCCCTCGCCACATCACGGGCTGGTCGTCGCCGACGAAGAAGCCGATCGACATGCAGGCCACCCCGTGGGCCACCGGGGGAACGAGCAGGTCGTCGATCACCATGGGATCGTGCTCGATGCCGAGCATCTTGGGCACCGAGAACCCGTACACGTCAGCGTCGAGCACCGACACCTTGTGCCCGAGCCGGGCCAGCGTGACGGCTGTGTTGACCGTGACCGAGGACTTGCCGACCCCTCCCTTGCCGGACGAGATCCCGAGCACACGCGTCGGCGAGCCCGGGCGGGAGATGGCGTTCGTCCGGTCGTTCGCCGGCCGATCTCCGCGCAGGCGGCGTCGAAGTCGGGCCCGCTCCTCGTCGCCCATGACGGTCAACTCGGCCTCGATGGCCCGGACACCGGGGAGGGCTTCGAGCGCCCTCCTGAGCCGGCCGAGCAGCTCCTCGCGCCCGGGGTAGGCGGCCACGGGCAGGGCCAACGTCACGGTCACCTTGCCCCGCCTGATCCGGGTCGACCGCACCATGTCGAGCTCGACGATGCCGCGGCGCAGCTGAGGGTCGGCCACCCCGGCCAACGCCTCCCGCACCTCGGAATCACCTACTGACATCGGCCGCCTCCCGGAGGCTGCGGGCGGCTTCGTTGGAGCCAGCGGAATTATCCCTACAGCCATAGGTACAATACCGGTCGTGCGGGGCAGCCCAGAACGCCCGGAACGCCCGGTGGGACGGGGGAGCAGTCGAGAGGGGACCCTCGACCGCCAGCCATCGGAGGCCGCGGGCACCGCCGATCCCCGGCCCCTCGGCGACGAGGAGTTCTCCGCCGCCGTGGCCGCCGTCACCTCTGCCTTCGGCGACCCGCCCCGCCGCGACATCTACCTGTTCGCCAGGGAGAGCGACGGCGTGACGGCGGGAGAGGTCGCCTCCCATTTCGACCTCCACCCCAACGTGGCCCGCCATCATCTCGACAAGCTGGCGGCGGGGGGATACCTGGAGGTGTTCGTGGAGCGGTCGGGCTCGGCCGGGGCCGGACGCCCGTCGAAGCGCTACCGGGCCTCCGCCAAGGACATGGCTCTCGAGTTCCCCGCCCGGCGTGACGACCTGCTCGTCCTGCTGCTCGGGCGGGCGCTGTCGCTGCTGTCGCCCGAGGAGGCCGAGTGCATGGCCGAGACGGTCGGTGAGGAGTACGGCGTCGCCCTGGCGACCCAGATGGCGCCCGGAGAAGGACAGCGCTCGCTCCACGCCGCCATCCGCACCGTGGCCGACGCCCTCACCGCGGACGGCTTCGCCGCCCACGCCGAGGCTCGGGGCACGTCGGTTGCGGTGGTCGCCGAGCACTGTCCGTTCGGAGAGACGGCCGCCCAGCACCCGATCATCTGCGCCGTGGACCGGGGCATGGTCCGAGGCCTGCTCGCCGGCCTCTACGGCGACAGCACGCCGGTCGTCATCTCGTCCCGGGCGCGGGGCGACGACGCCTGCGTCACCGCCATCTAGTGCCGGGCCGGAGCGGGCCGCGCCGGCCGCCCCCCGATGGCGGCTCGACGACACGGAGCCGGCGGTGACCCGTCACTACCTCGACCACGCCTCCACCTCCCCTTCCCGACCCGAGGTCGTCGAGGCCATGGTCCCCTGGCTCGCCGGCGAGGGGGCAGGCGACCCCGGTCGCGTGCACACCGAGGGCCGGATCGCCCGGGCCGCGGTGGAGGAGTCCCGGGAACGGGTCGCCGAGCTGCTGGGGGCGCGGCCGCGCCAGATCGTGTTCACCAGCGGGGCCACCGAGGCGATCAACGCCGCCGTGTGGGGTGCGGTCCAGGCCCGTCCCGGTGGGGCCGTCGTCAGCGCCCCCGTCGAGCATTCCGCCGTCCGGGATGCCTCGTCACGCGACGCCGAGGTCGTCGAGGCGGCCGTCGACGACCTCGGTCGGGTCCACGTCGAGTCAGTCGGCGCGGCCCTGGACCGCCTGGACGACGCGGGGACGCCGGTCGCGCTGGTCCACTGCCAGCTCGGCAACCACGAGGTCGCCACCATGCAGCCGGTCGCCGAGACCATCGCCCTGTGCCGGGGCCGAGGGATCCTGGTCCATGTCGACGCCGCCGCCGGCGCCGGCCACGTCCCACTCGACCTCTCGACGCTCGAGGCGGACCTGGTCTCGGTCAGCGCCCACAAGCTCGGCGGCCCGAAAGGGGTCGGAGCGCTCGTGGTCGGCAGGGGCCTCCGCCTCGATCCGCTGATCCTCGGGGGCGAGCAGGAGCGGGCTCGCCGGGGAGGCATCGAGAACACGCCGGCGATCGTCGGGTTCGGTGCTGCCGCCGAGCTGCTGGCCGACGGCCGGCTGGCGGAGGAGGCGGCGCGTGCCCGGTCCCAGACCGACCGGGTGCTCGATCTCGCCCGTGACCTCGACGGGGTGACGATCTACGGCGACCCTGCCCGCCGGCTTCCGCACATCGCCTGTCTGGGCGTCGCCGGTGTCGAGGCCGAGGCCGTCCTCCTGGGCCTGGACCAGGAGGGCATCGCCGTCCATTCGGGCTCGGCGTGCTCCTCGGAGTCGCTCGCCCCCTCTCCCGTCCTCGAGGCGATGGGGGCCGACGCCGAGCGCTCGGTGCGGGTCTCGGTCGGCTGGTCGACGACCGACGCCGACATCGACGCCCTGGTCGGTGCCCTCCCCAGGGTCATCGACCGGCTGCGGGCGCTCCGGGTGTGAGCGGGAGTGCCGAGGGCCGCTGTCAGGCGGGGTTCGACCCGAGGAGCTGGCTCACCGTCACCGGCCTGAGGTTCCGGGCCCGGATGGCGGCCACGATGGGCTGGAACGCCTGCACGGTCCCGGCGTGGCCCGTGTGCAGGCTGACGATCGATCCCGGCTGGAGACCCTCCTTGACCCTGGCGATGACGGTCGACGCACCCGGGTCCTCGTAGTCGAGGGGGTCGACGTCGTAGCCGACCGAGACGCCGTAGCCGGCGAGCCCGGCTTGCTGGAGGATCAACGGGGTCGGCCGGTCGAGTCCCGAGGGCCGGAACCAGCGGCCGTTGCTCCCCTCGACCTGGGTCAGGACGTCGGCGCAGCGCGAGATCTCGGTGGCCACCGCGCTGGCGCCCAGACTGCCCAGGTCAGGATGGGTGTAGGTGTGGTTGGCCAGCTCGTTGCCGTCGGCGAGGATGCGATGCCCGATCGAGGGGTCGGCCGCCAGCCAGTTGCCCACGGCAAAGACCGTGATCGGCGCGCCGAGGGACTTAGCCTGGTCGAGGAGCGTATTGGTGAGACCGAGGTCACCGGACCCGTGGAAGGTGAGCGCCACCGCCGTGCCCGTCCGTGACCCGTTGGCGACATAGGTGGCCGGGCGACCGGGAGGGCTGGTGGGCGGCGGTGCTGGGGCGGTGGAGGAGGTCGTGCTGGCCGGAGCGGACCGGCGCACGGCCTGGCTGCAGCCGGCGAGGGTCACCACCGCCCCGGCGCCGGCAAGGAATAGTCTTCGCGAGAGTCGGGGGACCATGGCGTGAGCCACGCTAGCGAAGGGAAGGACCGCACCCGTGACACGCGTTGATCCGACATCCCGTGCCGCAAGGTCCGGGACGCCGCGTCCACGCCGCCCGCCCAAGGGCGTGCTCGTCCGGCGCTGGGCGCTCGTGCTCGGCGGGATCGCGACCATCGTGGTGCTGTTCGTTTTCGCCAGCGACCCGGGCGGCAGGTCGTCCCCGCCGTCGGTGCCGAGCTCGGGCACCGGGACCACCTCCACCGTCGGCCAGGGCGCTTCGGCTACGAGCGCCGCCCTACCGGGGATGCCCCCCATCCTCAATCCCAACGACATTTACGCCGCCGACCGCCCCGGGGCGCTGAGCCCGGTGGTCAAGAACTTCCCGTCGCTCGTCTACGTCCCCAACTCCGAGTCCGACACCGTCAGCGTGATCGATCCCGCCACCTTCAAGGTGGTGAGCACCTTTCCGGTGGGTGGGCTCCCCCAGCACGTGGTGCCCTCCTGGGACCTGCGCACCCTGTGGGTGACCAACGACCAGGGCAACAGCCTCACACCGATCGATCCGGCGACGGGAAAGCCGGGCGCCCCGGTGCCGGTCGAGGACCCCTACAACATGTACTTCACGCCCGACGGCCGGTACGCCGTCGTGGTCGGCGAAGCGCTGAGGCGACTGGACTTTCGCGATGCGCACACGATGCAGCTGGTCCACTCGCTGCCGGTCCCCTGCGACGGCGTGGACCACGCCGACTTCTCGGCGGACGGGACCTACATGATCCTCAGCTGTGAGTTCTCCAGTCAGATGATCAAGGTCGACGTGCCCCACCAGCAGCTGGTGGGCGTGTTGACCATCCCCGGCAGCTCCCCGCAGGACGTGAAGACCTCGCCCGACGGCAAGGTCTTCTACGAGGCCGATCTCAAGGCCAACGGCGTCTACGAGATCGACGGCAACTCGTTCCGGGTGATCGGGTTCATCCCGACCGGCAAGGGTGCCCACGGCATGTACGTGAGCCGGGACTCGAGGTACATGTACGTCTCCAACCGGAGCGAGGGATCGGTCTCGGTCGTCGACCTCAACACCCGGTCGGTCGCCACCACGTGGCACATCCCCGGTGGCGGGAGCCCGGACATGGGAGGCGTGTCGAGCGACGGCAAGGTCCTGTGGCTGACGGGTCGCTACAACTCCGAGGTTTACGCCATCGACACGACCACCGGACAGCTGCTGGCCCGCGTGCCCGTGGGCCACGGTCCGCACGGGTTGTGCGTCTACCCCCAGCCGGGGCGGTACTCGCTCGGGCACACCGGCGTCTTCCGGTAGGGATCCCCGCCGCCGTCAGGAGCCAGAGGGCGGCGAGGCCGGCGGCACCGGCTGGCCGACGGCAGCGAACGCCTGGGCGACGACATCGCTGGTGAGCGACACCATCTGCGCCTGCGGATGGTCGGCCAGGAAGGCTCGGAACTGCGCCGTCGCCCCGACCGGGTCGTGGGCATCCTGGAACAGGATGTAGCCGAGGAACACCCGGGCGTCGGGATAGCCCGGGTCCTGGAGCACCGCGGCGCCGACCGACGCCCGCCCCTGGGCCAGCAGAGCCTGGTCGTGGCCCGACACCCCGGCCAGCCGCAGCAGCCATCCCCGGTAGGCCAGGGCCTCGGGCTGGCGGGGCTCGACGGCGAGCACCTTGTCGTAGAGCTTGATGGCGTCCAGGTCCCTGCCCTGGGTCGACAGGACCCGGGCCTGGACCAGCTCCTGGGCCAGGCGCTGGTCGTCGGTGAGGCTCACCGACCCGCTCGCCGTCTGACCGGGCAGCCGGTGCGAGGCCCGGGCGACCACCAGGCCGACCGCGGCGGCGACGAAGCAGACGATCACGGCAAGGGCGACGATGCCGCGCCGCCGGCGCCCGCGAGCGCGCCCCTGCTGGCGCTCGTCCGCATCCGCGCCTGCTGCGCCGAGCCGGCGGATGCGTCGCCGCGAGCGCGCCGGCACCTCCGCTGGCTCAGCGGTGGGCTGTGCGGGCGCCTCCTGCGCGTCGCTCACCGTGTCCGTCGCTGGCGCCTCGCTTGCCGTGTCCGCCGCTGGCGCGTCGTCGCCATCGTTCCCGACGAGGGCCTCGAGCCTGCGCATCACGACCGCCGCTCGGGCCGTGTAGCCGTCGCGCAGCCGCTGGTAGTCGGCCTCGGTGAGATCGTTCGCCGCCCGCTCGCCATCGAGGTCGGAGATGGACCGGAGCAGGAAGTCGCGCTCCTCCTCCAGGTCGCGGCGTGACCCGGCGCGCGCCACGTTCAGTGGAGCGCCTGCTCGACGAGGACCCGGTCCTCGGCGCTCACCGCCGACCCGTCGTCGCCGAGCCGACGACGACGGAAGACGACGACCAGGGCGATCACGGCAACGGCTCCGACGGCGGCCGGCACCACCCACACCACGGCCGCCACGCCGCTCGCCGGCGGCCGGAGCAGGATGCCCGACCCGTAGCTGTGCACCAGCTCGGTCTCGATGC
>JBPYEZ010000093.1:0-2960 GCA_051984395.1 Acidimicrobiales bacterium
GTAGGTGCCGCTGGCCCCGCTGGTGTCGACGTTCATGAAGACCCACGAGGGATTGCCGTTGTAGGCGTAGACCTGCCCGACCAGGCGCCCGTCGCCGCCCCGGAACTGGCCCGAGCGCAATCCCGTCTGGTCGGCGACCTCGGTGGGACTCGAGGAGCTGTGATGGTCGATCACCGCCACCGTGGCCGCCGTGCCTCCGACGAGGACGACAGCCGCCGCCGCTGCCGCTGCCGTCCGCCAGCGCCGAACCGTTCGGGCCCGCCGGGCTGACCGCTTGGGCCTGATGATCCGCGGAGCTCCACCGGTGTCGAGCCCGACGACCTGCTCTCCCTCAGTGTCCTGGCCCGTGGGGGCCGGAAGCGCAACCTGAGCCAGTCCGCTTTGTTCGCCGGCGGGCTCGTCGGTCCGGGCTCCCTCATGGGCGACTCGTGCGGCGACGCGGCTCTCCAGGCCGAGCGGTGGCTCGGCCTCGGGGGCCAGCAACAGTAGCGAGTCGCCGGTCTGAGCCAGGCCCTCGACCAGGACCCGACAGCTCACGCAGTGCTCCATGTGCCCCAGGGCGTCGGCCCGCTCGGCCCCCGACAGGATGCCGAGCGCCACCTCGGCCGCCATCGACCGCATCTGCTCGCAGGTCAGGGTCGTCACGGCACCGCCCCCTGCTCGACCAGCATCGCCCGCAGCTTCAACAGCCCGGCGCGGATGCGGGTCTTGGCGGTACCGAGCGGGATGTCCTCGCTGGCGCTGATCTCCTGGGCCGTGCGGCCGTGGAAGGCGGCCAGCACCAGGGCGCGCCGCTGGTCGTGGGGGAGGTGGCGGACGGCGGCGCGGACCCTCCCGGCGTCGTCCTGGCTGGCGGCGATGTCGCCGGGGTCACCTGCGAGAGAGGGGAGGTCCAGAGCCACCAGGGTCTCAGGATCGGCCGGCTGGGCCCGGCGCAGACGCAGCGCGTCGATGGCGAGGTTGCGGGTGATGGTGAGGAGCCAGGTAGCGACCGATCCGCGCCGGGGGTCGTAGGCCTGGGCGTGGCGCCAGGCCCTGGCCAGCGCCTCCTGGGCGACGTCCTCGGCCAGGCCGGGATCGCTCACGATGCTGACGGCCAGGCCGTAGACACGCCGCTGGAACCGGCGCACGAAGGCGGCGCCGGTGTCGGCCTCGCCCATGCCCAGTCCCGCCAGGAGGGCCTCGTCGGAGAGCGAGTCGTGGTCGGCCGGGGGTGGGGCCCACATCACCTGGTACTACGCCCGGGAGGGGTCGAGGGATTCCACGGAGGCCCCCGGGACCGCAGGGCCGCCGCCCGATGGAGGCCGAGTTTGGGTACGGTTGGTGCGTCTTCGGCGCGGCCCTCGCCCGCCGGAGCCCCCCTCGCGACGACTGACCGGATAACGGCGTGAATGGCACGGACACACAGGCCTCGCCACTACTTGCCCCACTGGGTCGTCGGCGCGCTGCCAGCAGTGGGGTTCAGCGGCCACCCTCGTCGGCGACGATGACGAGGTCTGGTCGCAGGGAGCCGCCGGGGGTGGTTCGCCCATGGACCCGGTGACGGCTGAGCGGCCGAGGGATCCGGTCGGGGGCGGCGGTGCGCGGTCCCGACGACGGCCGCGCCGCTGGTGGCCGTGGATCGTTTCTGGCGTGGTCCTGGTCATCATCGTCTGGTTGGCCTTCGTCGCCCTGTCGCTGGTGCGGGCGGTCCAGGACAGCCACACGGCGCAGTCGGCCGCCGACGCGGCCAGGACCCAGCTCACCAGTGCCGGCGCCGGGGTGCTCTCCACGCAGTCGACGGCCAGCCTGCAGGAGGCCAACAAGCGGGTCTCCGCTCTGAACAGCGACCTTTCCAATCCCGCGCTGACCCCGCTCCAGATCCTGCCGTGGGTCGGGACCCAGGTCCGGTCGGCGCGGGCACTCGCCACCAGCGCGGACAAGGTGTCGGCCGCCGGGGTTGTCGCCCTGAACCAGGCCAACGCGGCGCTGGCGCAGCCGCATGGCCCTGGTCCCGGCCGAGTGCTCATCCTCCGGCGCATGGCCAGCATCGCCGACACCGCCCGGGCCTCCTTGACTGGCCTCGACACGGGACCCTCCACCGGGCTGGTGGGGACGCTGGCGCACCGCCAGGCCCAACTGGCGAGCGACCTGTCCAAGGCGCAGCTGGGCCTGACCAAGAGCGCCGCCGCCTCCCGTGCCGCGGCGAACATGCTGGCGACGCCGGGTCAGTACCTGCTGGTGGCGGCCAACAACGCTGAGATGCGAGATGGCCAGGGCATCGTGCTCCAGGCCGGGCTCCTGACGACGAACAACGGCACGACGCATCTCGAGAACGTGCAGACGGTCTACGACCTGCCGACCCATCCACCAGGAGCGACGGTGCCGGCTGACGTGCAGGCGCTCTGGAGCCAGACGACGCCCAGCATGTTCTGGCAGAGCCTGGGGGTGACACCACAGTTCAATGTCACCGGTCCGATCGCCTCTCAGCTCTGGGGTAGCTCGACAGGCGGGCACGTCAACGGGGTGATCCTCGTGGACATCGAGGGCCTGCACCAGCTCATGACGGCGACCGGACCGGTTTCCGCGGACGGCCAGACCGTCACTCCCGACGACGTTGTCCCGCTTCTTATGAACGGTCAATACCAGGGGTTGAGTGGTGACGTGACCGACCAGAACAACCGCCGGGAGCTTTTGGGATCGATCTCCCGGAGCGCTTTTCAGGCCCTCCAGGGTGGGGGCATCGATCTCAAGACGCTCGCCAGCGGCCTGGCCAAGGCAGCCAACGGGCGCCACATGATGGTGTGGACGGCGGATCCCAACGTCCAGGCGGATTGGGTCACGGCGGGGGCGGCCGGCCAGCTGGAGAGCAACGACGTCATGACAGGCCTGGTCAACTTCGCCGGCAACAAGCTGGACTGGTTCCTCAAGGAGACCAACACGCTCCAGGTGCAGCCAGCGGCGGGCAACACCGACGTCAC
>JBPYEZ010000094.1:0-8849 GCA_051984395.1 Acidimicrobiales bacterium
GGAACGGGAACCCGATGTGGCCCTCGCTCGAGGCCCCCGAGAGCCTGATGGGGAGCGAGAAGTCGACGGCCAGCTCGAGGTAGACGTCGAAGAACTCGGGGCGCAGTTGCAGCGTGCCCATGTGCGAATCGAGGTGGCTCACGTCGAAGCCCCAGTAGATGGCGCGCTCGATCTGGGCCCGACACTCTCGCCGCACCTCGTCCAGGTCGGCGTGGTCCCACACGTCGGTCACCGTTCTCGGGAAACCCCCGTCTCCGTCGAGCAGCGATGGTGCATGGGTGATGGGGCCCCAGCGGTAGAGGTCGTGCTCGGCGTTGAGGGTCAGGTGGACGCCCACGTCCTCGCCCCGATAGCGGGCCGCCGCCTCGCGCGCCCACGGGCAGGGCACCATCAGGCTGGCGCTGGTGGCGACGCCGGAACGGATGGCCTCGTAGACCCCCACGTTGGCAGCGTGGCTCGATCCCAGATCGTCGCAGTTGATGATCAGCAGCTTGGCGTCGGAGGGATACCCCAGGCGCTCGACCAGCTTTGTCACGCGACGAAAGTACCTGTTGCGAGGGCGGTGAGGGAGCGTCACCTCGGCTCGGCCCCCGTTCTTGCGAAACGGGGACCCAGCCGAGGTGCCGCTCCCTCCGGCCCCTGTCAGCCGGTCGCGGCGCTCCGGCAGAAGAAAAGCTCTTCTACCGGCCGGATCGCCGGGGAGGGCCGTGTGGCGGGGCGACGCTAGGGGCGCTCGAGGAGGGTGCCAGTGCCGAGGCCGCCGCCGCAGCACATGGTGACCAGCGCCCGGGAGCCCTCGGTCCGCTCCAGGTGGTGAAGGGCGGTCGTGAGCAAGCGGGCGCCCGTCGCCCCGACCGGATGGCCCAGGGCGATGGCGCCGCCGCCGGGGTTCACCCGCTCCATGTCCGGGTGCAGCTCGCGCTCCCATGCCAGGACGACCGAGGCGAAGGCCTCGTTGATCTCCACCACGTCGATGTCACCGAGCGACAGGCCAGCCCGGTCGAGGATGCGCTGGGTGGCGTCGATGGGGCCGGTGAGCATGAGGACCGGGTCCACGCCCACGAGGCACTGGTGGGTGATCCGGGCTCGGGTCGGCAGGCCCAGGGCGGCGGCCTTGGCTGGGGACGCCAGCAGCACCGCAGCGGCGCCATCAGAGATCTGCGAGGACGTGCCGGCGGTATGGATCCCGTCCTCCCGGGCCACCGGCTTGAGGGTGGCCAGCCGCTCCAGCGAGGTCTCCCGGGGCCCCTCGTCGGTGGCCACCAGATGGGTCGAGCCTGTCGGCTTGCCGTCCTCGTCCACGTCGGGAGCGTGGATGGCGAAGCTCTCGGCCTCGAACCACCCCTCGTCGCGGGCGCGGGCGGCTCGCAGCTGCGAGGTCAGGCCGAACCGATCGGCGTCCGATCGGGTCACCCCCCACTTGTCAGCGATGCGCTCGGCCCCCTCGAACTGGGACGTGAACTCGTGCCGGGCGAAGTACGACTTGGGGATGGCCCGCCCGGGACCGGCCTTGGTGTTGGAGCCGAGCGGCACCCGGCTCATCGACTCGACGCCGCACGCCAGGACCAGATCGGCCGCCCCGGAGGCGATGAGGCCGGCGGCCAGGTTCGTGGCCTGCTGCGACGAGCCGCACTGGCTGTCCACCGTCGTGGCCGGGACCGTCAGCGGCAGTCCCGCCGCCAGCCAAGCCGTGCGGGCGATGTTGTAGGACTGCTCGCCCACCGCCGTCACGCAACCGCCCACGACCTGGTCGACGTCGGCGGGATCGATGCCAGCCCGGCTCACCGCCTCGGCCTGGACCGCGCCCAGGAGATCGGCGGGGTGCAGCGTCGACAGGCCGCCACCGCGGCGACCGATCGGGCTGCGGACGGCTTCGGTGATCGCGACGTCGGCCATGCGGGCAGCCTATCGACGCCGGCGTCGCCGCCGAGAAGGGCGATGCCGGGATCGCTCACGCCGCCGGGTGCTGGAGCGCCTCGCGCAGCGCGGCTCGGGCCGCAGCCACTCCCTCTCGCCCCAACTTCCGGGTGCGCTCGTCGAGGCGCCAATCCGACTGGGTGTCCTCCAGGAGGACCAGCTGTCGTTCCATGCGGCCATGGTGGCGTGAGGGTGTAACACTCAGGCCCATGGCCCGTTACGGAATGACCATCCCCTTCGACGGCGTCCCGCTCCACGAGCAGCGCTCCTGGATCGAGGAGCTGGCCGACCTCGGCTACACCGACGTCTGGTCCAGCGAGGCGGGGGGCACCGACGCCTTCACACCGCTCGCCCTGGCCGCGGCGTGGGCGCCCACCCTCCGGCTGGGAACGGCGATCGTCCCCGCGTTCACGAGGGGACCCGGGCTCATGGCCATGAGCGTGGCCACCATGGCCGAGGCAGCACCAGGCCGTTTCGCCCTGGGCATCGGCACCTCCTCCGACGTGATCGTGGAGGCCTGGAACGACATCGCCTTCGACGAGCCCTACAAGCGGACGAGGGACATCGTCCGCTTCCTCCGCCTGGCCCTGACGGGCGAGAAGGTCAATCGTGAGTTCGACACCTTCCGGGTTCGGGGCTTCCGCCTGGGGCGGCGTGTTCCCGAGCCGCCCCCGATCCTCGTCGCCGCCCTCCGCCCCGGCATGCTGCGACTGGCCGGGCGGGAAGGCGACGGCGCCATCATCAACTGGCTGTCGGCCACCGACGTCGCTCGGGTGGTGCCCGAGGTGGGGCCGGGAAAGGAGATCGTCGCCCGCATCTTCGTGTGCCCGTCGGAGGACGCCGACACGGTCCGGTCGATGGGCCGGTTCGCCCTGGCCGCCTATCTCAACGTCGGGGTGTACGCCGCCTTCCACCAGTGGCTGGGCCGAGGACCGCAGCTCGAGCCCATGTGGAAGGCGTGGCAGGCGGGAGATCGCAAAGGGGCCACCGCATCCATCCCCGACGAGGTGGTCGACGAGCTCATCGTCCACGGCTCGCCCGAGGCCTGCCGGGCCCACATCCAGCGCTACATCGACAACGGCGTGACCACGACCGCCCTGGCCATCCTCCCGTTCGGGGTGGACGCCCGCCAGGCCGTCCGGGACCTGGCACCGGCGGCGGGGTAGCGGCCCGAGGGACACCCGCGGGGCGGAACGGATCCCAGGGTGGGACACTGTCGATCATGGGTGCGCCTGTGGTAGCCAGTGCCAATATCGGCGCCATCGTCGGCGGTTCCATCGCCGGCGTCGTCGTCGTCTTCCTCTTCCTGCTCTCCATCTC
Organism: Acidimicrobiales bacterium; assembly: GCA_051984395.1. Taxonomy (GTDB): domain Bacteria; phylum Actinomycetota; class Acidimicrobiia; order Acidimicrobiales; family AC-9; genus AC-9. The sequence continues at coordinate 3,238 of JBPYEZ010000094.1, forward strand.
GGTCAAGATCGTGACCGAGTACGAGCGGGCGGTGTTCTTCCGCTTCGGCCGCATCAAGCACGCGGCCAAGGGACCAGGGGTCATCACGCGGATCCCGGCCGTGGACCGGGTCGTGAAGGTGAACCTCCGCGTCGAGGTCATCGACATCCCGCCGCAGTCCGTCATCACGGCGGACAACGTGACCGTGCAGGTCGACGCCGTGGCCTACTTCCAGGTCATCGACCCGGTGAAGGCGATCATCGGCGTCGACAGCTTTCGCTTCGCCAGCCAGCGCGTGGCCATGACCAGCCTGCGCTCGATCATCGGCCGCCACCACCTCGACGACCTGCTCGCCCACCGGGAGCAGGTCAACGACGAGCTGCGGGCGACGATCGCCGCCTCGACCAGCGGCTGGGGCGTGGAGGTGCGCCAGGTCCAGGTGCGCGACATCACGCTGCCCCAGGAGCTCCTCCGGGCGATGGCGCGTCAGGCCGAGGCGGAGCGGGAGCGACGGGCCAAGGTCATCGCCGCCACCGGTGAGCTCGAGGCCAGCAAGGAGCTGTCCGAGGCGGCGGACCGCATGAACGAGTCCCCCGGCGCCCTGCAGCTGCGGACGCTGCAGACTCTCGCCGAGGTGGCCACGGAGCGGAACTCGACTCTCGTGTTCCCCATCCCGGTCGAGATGCTCGCCGCATTCCGCAACGCCGGCCAGCGGTAACCCTTTAACCTCCTCGGTGTGCCCCCGGCCTCGCTGCGCCCGCTGCGCCACCGCGACTTCGCCCTGGTCTGGACGGCAGCGCTGGTGTCCAACGTGGGCACGTGGATGCAGACCGTGGCGGTCGGTGTGCTCGTGACCGTCCATACCGGACAGGCCGGCTGGACGGGCCTGGTGGCCGCGGCCGCCTTCCTCCCCATGGGGTTGCTGTCCCCGGTCGGCGGGGCGATGGCCGATCGGCACGACCGGCGCCGCTGGCTGCTCCTCACCACCATGGGCGAGACCGTCTTCGCCACGATCCTGACGGCCCTCGCCGTCACCGGGAACGCCGGGCCGGTGTGGGTGACCCTGGCCGTGCTCGGCGGGGGTGCCATGACGGCCATCGGCTTCCCCTCCTACCAGGCCATGCTCCCCGACCTGGTAGGACGCGACGATCTGCTGGGCGCCATCTCGCTGTCGTCGGCCCAGTGGAACTTGGGGCGGGTGATCGGGCCCGCTCTCGCTGGAGTCGTCATCGCGGTGGGCTCCTACACCTGGGCCTTCGGCATCAACGCGGCGTCCTTCGGAGCGGTGATCATCGCCCTGCTGCTGGTCCGGTTTCGGCCTGGCGCCCGCCCGCGGGAGCAGGGCCATCTGCTGTCCCGTATCGCCAGCGGCGCCCGGGCGGCGGCGGCCGAACCCGGCTGTCGCGCCGCCATCATGCTCATCGCCGTCGTGGCCCTCCTGGCCTCTCCGTTCATCGCCCTCGTTCCCGCGGTGGCGATCAAGCTCTTCCACCATCAGGCGACAGGCACGGCGGTGCTGGTCACCGCCCAGGGGATCGGCGCTGTCATCGGCGCTCTGGCCCTGACGCCGATGGCGGGACGCGTCGGCCGCCGCCGCCTCCTGATCGGCGACCTCGCCCTCCTGCCCGTTCTCCTCGTCCTCTACGGGCTGGCGCCCAACCTGGCGCTGGCCGCGGTCGCCCTCCTGGCCGTCGGGGCCGCGTACATCGGGGTGCTGGCTGGCCTCAACACCGTCGTGCAGCTACGGGCACCCGAAGCCCTGCGCGGCCGCATCCTCAGCCTCTACATGCTGGCCTTGGGCGTCATCTATCCGATCGGCGCCATCATCCAGGGCGCGGTGGCCGACCGTCTCGGTCTGCGGACGGTCGTCGTCGGCACGGCCGCTCTCCTGCTCGGCGTGCTGCTGGCGTTCTACGTCCGCCGTCCGCATCTGGCGGAATCGCTCGACGACCCGGGACGGGTCCGGATGTCCGTGGACGCGGTGGCGTCCCAGGCGGCATAGGGGAGACATGGGACCGGTCGAGGCCCTCGAGCGGATCGCATTCCTGTTGGAGCGAGAGGGAGAGCGCGCCTATCGGGTGCGGGCCTTCCGGACGGCGGCGGCGACGCTGTCCGCCGTCGGTCCCGAGGAGATCGCCGAGCGCGACCGCGCCGGGCGCCTGCAGGAGCTGCCCGGCGTCGGGGACACGACGGCGCGCGTCGTCCACGAGGCGTTGGCCGGAGCGGTGCCGGGATACCTGGCCCGCCTCGAGGCGGCACCGGCGCCCGACCCCGGACCCGGAGAGGCGATCCGGTCCCGGTTGCGGGGCGACTGTCACACCCACTCCGACTGGTCAGACGGCGGAAGCCCGATCGAGGCCATGGCGCGCACCGCGGCCGGCCTCGGCCACGACTACGTGGTCCTCACCGACCACTCACCCTCGCTCACGGTGGCCAACGGCCTGTCGGCCGAGCGCCTGCAGCGCCAGCTGGAGGTGGTCGCGGAGCTCAACGCGGAGCTGGCCCCATTTCGGATCCTGACCGGCGTCGAGGTCGACATCCTCGAGGACGGATCCCTCGACCAGGACGAGTCGCTGCTGGCCCGCCTCGAGGTCGTCGTGGCGAGCGTGCACTCCAAGCTGCGCATGGACGGGGCCGCCATGACCCGCCGCATGGTGGCCGCGCTGCGCAGCCCGCACGTGGACATCCTCGGTCACTGCACAGGACGGATGGTGGTCGGACGCGGACGACCCGAATCCAGCTTCGATGCCGACGAGGTGTTCGGTGCGGCGGCTGCCTTCGGCAAGGCCGTGGAGATCAACTGCCGCCCCGAGCGCCTCGATCCCCCCAGACGCCTGCTGCGCCAGGTGGTCGACACCGGATGCAACGTGTCGATCGACAGTGATGCCCACGCACCCGGGCAGCTGGAATGGCAGCCCTACGGCTGCGCCCGGGCGGCAGACTGCGGGGTCGAGGTCGAATCGATCGTCAACAGCTGGCCCGCCGAGCGTCTCCTGGAATGGGCCGCCTCACACGGCTGAGCGCTGCTGCTCACCGGTCCGAGCGCCGAGCAGATAGCGCAGGAACAGCATTCCCTCGGCGGTGAGAACGTGGGCCAGCTCGAGGCGAGCCGGCTCGTCCAGCGGCGGGCCGCCGATGATGCGCAGGCGCTCGGGACCAGCGATCACGGGGGACAGGCTGAGGCAGAGCTCGTCGAGGCGACCAGCGGCGACGAGCTGGTCCAGCAGGTGCGGACCACCCTCGCACAGCACGCGTGTGAGACCGAGTCCGACGAGCGCGTCCATGGCTGCCGCCACGTCCACCGCCATGTCGCCGCAGACGGCGACCTCGGCCACCTCAGCTGCCCGGCGCCGGAGGTCGACAGGAGCCGCGTCGGTGGTGAGGATCACCGGCCGTGCTGCCGCCTCGGTGAAGAACGCGCTCCCCAGATCGAGGTCGACCCGGGAGGTGACCACCGCGATGGGTGGCACGGCGGCGAGCCCGCTCGCCTCTCGTCGAGCGCGACGGTCGGGGCTCGGCCGGGCGGGTCCGTAGCGCTCGTGGCGCACCGTCCCCGCTCCGACGAGGACGACGTCGCACAGACCCCGCAGCACCGAGAAGAGGCGATGGTCCGGGTCGGCGGACAGTCCGCCCGACCGCCCCTCCAGCTCGGCAGCCCCGTCGACGCTGGCGACGAAGTTGGCCCGGACGTGGAGGCGGCCCGGGCCCGGAAGGGCGTAGGCCTCGTCGAGGTCGACGTCGTCGGCGGGGTCGGGCAGCAGGCGGCGCACGAGGAGGGCCCGTCAGCCGACCCGAGGAAGGCGCTGCTCGAGCTCGAGGACCGGTGCGAAGAGGTCGCCCGACCGGTCCAGCCGCTCCATGACCTCGTCGGCCTCGAAATGGAGGCGTTGGGCGCCGTCCGTCTCGCGCCCTCTCTCGACCTCCTCCCAGGAGATCGGCGTCGAGACCGTGGGGTGGGGTCGCGCCCTGAGCGAGTAGACGCAGATGGTCGTCTTGGTGATGTGGTTCTGGCTCCAGTCGATGAGCACCTTGCCCCTGCGGAGGCTCTTGTCCATCTTCTCGAGGGCGTGGTCGGGGTGGTGTTTCTCCAGCAGACGGGCGATGGCGTGGGCGAAGGGCTTGGTCTCGTCGTAGGTGTGCGGGGTGTTGAGCGGGACGTAGACCTGGAGCCCCTTGGAGCCGGAGGTCTTCGGGAAGGACGCCAGGCCCAGGTCGTCCAGGACCTCGTGGAGCCAGCACGCCACCTGGGCGCAGGTCACCACGTCGGCGGGTGGTCCCGGGTCGAGGTCGAAGGCGACCATGGTCGGCTGGTTCACGGCGTCACGGGACGATCCGCCCTCGCTCCCGTCGGCCCGGGCCAGGAGCGGGTGGAGCTCGATGGCGGCCAGATTGGCGAGCCAGGCCAGGGTGGGCAGGTCGTCGGCGGTGCAGTAGTCGACCGTCTTTCCCCTGGTGCGCTCGCTCGGGATGGAGACCGTCCGGACCCACTCTGGCCGGTGCGAAGGGCACTGCTTCTCGTAGAAGAAGCCGGCCTCCACGCCGTTGGGGTAGCGCTTCAGGGTGAGGGGTCGGCTTCGGAGGTGAGGAAGCAGGGCCGAGGAGACGCGCACGTAGTAGTCGATCACCTGGCCCTTGGTGAACCCCGACTCGGGGTACAGGACCTTGTCGAGGTTCGAGAGCTTGAGCCGGCGCCCTTCGAGCTCGACCTCGACGTTGGCTGACGGGGATGCCATCGAGGGCATGATGGCAGGCGACGGGCCGCGTGGAGATGCAGATGGGCGACCAGCTCGACAGCTACAAGGCCAAGCGGGACTTCTCGGCCACGCCCGAGCCGGACGCCGACGCCGCCCCGGCGCCCGATGACGCCGAGCCCGGCGTCGCTCAGCCACCGCGGTTCGTGGTCCAGGAGCACCACGCCCGGCGGCTCCACTGGGACCTGCGGCTCGAGCGTGACGGTGTCCTCGCCTCGTGGGCGCTCCCCAAGGGGGTGCCCCCGGACCCGAAGGTCAACCACCTCGCCGTGCCGACCGAGGACCATCCGCTCTCTTATCTCGACTTCGCCGGGGACATTCCGACTGGAAGCTACGGCGCCGGCACCATGATGATCTGGGACCGTGGCACCTACGACTGTCACAAATGGGACGGCCGCGAGGTGATCGTCACCCTCCACGGCGAGCGGGTCGACGGGCGCTACGCCATGTTCCGGACGGGCGAGGGCCGCTGGATGATCCATCGGATGGATCCCCCCCAGGACCCCGGGCGCGAGCCGATGCCGGAGCAGCTGGCGCCGATGCTGGCCACGTCGTCCGAGGTCCTGCCGAGTGACGACGGGCGGTGGGGCTACGAGATCAAGTGGGACGGCGTGCGGATGATCGCCTTCGTGGCGGGCGGCACCGTGAAGTTGCAGGGTCGGCGGCTGCTCGACGCAACGGCGCGCTACCCCGAGCTTCGCGGCCTGGGCGACGTCGTCTCGTCGCACGAGGTCGTCCTCGACGGCGAGGTCGTGGCCCTCGACGACGATGGCCGGCCCAGCTTCGGGTCGCTCCAACAGCGCATGAACGTCGCCGAGGGCTCGGCGCTGCGGCGCCTGGCCCGTGAGGTCCCGGTCGTCTACATGCTCTTCGACGTGCTCT
>JBPYEZ010000095.1:0-4044 GCA_051984395.1 Acidimicrobiales bacterium
GCTCGCCGCCGGCGCGGGGTTGTGCGACGTCGACGCCGTGCGGGTGCTCGTCGGTGAGGGGCCGGCGAGGGTCGACGAGCTCATCGCCCTCGGAGCGGTGTTCGACCGTCACCCCGAGGGCGGCCTCGCCCTCACCCGCGAGGGCGGCCACTCGACCGCCCGCGTCGTCCACGCCGGAGGGGCGGCCACCGGCGCGGAAATCGAACGTGCCCTGGTCGCCGCGGTGCAGGAGACGGCGGCAGCCCTGCTCGAGGGATGGTTCGCCGTCGACCTCCTGGTCGAAGGAGGCCGCTGCCGAGGGGTCGTGGCCCTGGATCCCAGCGGCGGTGCCCATGCGGTGCGCGCCGACCACGTCGTGCTCGCCTCCGGCGGCGCGGGCCAGATCTACGCCGTGACCACCAACCCGTCAGAGGCGAGCGGGGACGGTATCGCCATGGCCCTCCGCCGGGGGGTGCCGGTTGCAGACGTCGAGTTCATGCAGTTCCACCCGACCGCGCTGCACCACCCGGCGAGGCCCCGCCCCCTGCTCTCCGAGGCGCTGCGGGGCCACGGCGCGACGTTGCGCGACGCCCAGGGCCGGCGCTTCGTCGACGAGCTGTCGCCGCGCGACGTCGTCAGCCGGGCCATGGCTGCCCGCATGCTCGAACAGGGCGTCGACCATCTGTGGCTGGACGCAACGGGGCTGGAGCGTTTCGACCAGCGGTTCCCGACCATTGCCGCCTCGGTCCGCTCGATCGGCCTCGACCCGAGCTCCGACTGGCTGCCGATCGCTCCTGCCGCCCACTACCTCTCGGGCGGGCTGCTGACCGATCTCGACGGGGCATCAACTCTCCCGGGCCTGTGGGCGTGTGGGGAGGTGGCCTGCACCGGCGTTCACGGTGCCAACCGCCTGGCGTCGAACTCGCTGCTCGAGGGGATGGTCTTCGCGGCCCGCGTCGTGGAGGCCATCGCCGACGGTCGGGACGGACCCGAGCCCACCGGCGTCATGGGGCCGACCATGGACGCGCTGGCGGCGTCCGGTCGCACACCGGGCAGCCAGGTCGCCGCAGGCGGCGCTGGGAACGGCGACACGATCCCCGTGCGCCTCCTTCGCGACCTGGGTCCGGACCTGGGTGGGCCGGCCTGGCGGCCCGGCTTCGACGATCCAGGACACGACGAGGCGGCTGGGGACGACGGCGAGGTGGACAAGCGCCGGCACGAGCTCCAGCAGGCGATGACGGTCGGCGCGGGTGTGGTCCGGAGCGAGGAGTCCCTGGCTGCCGCTCACGCCGTGGTGGAGGACGTCGCTGGTCCGGGTCGGGGGCCGGCGACGTGGGAGCTGGCCAACCTGGTCGAGGTGGCCAGGGCCGTGCTGGCGGCGGCCAGCGCCCGACGGGAGAGCCGGGGCGCGCACTCCCGGTCCGACTACCCCGGGGAGGATCCCGCGCTGCGCTGCCGACTGGTTCCCAACCCGGTGATCCGGTGAGCACGCTGTCCGCCGTCCACCCGCCGGTCGCCGCGGCCCGCGAGGCGGTCAGCCGCGCCCTGGCCGAGGACCTTCTGCCCCTCGGCGACCTCACCGCTTCGCTCCTGCCCGCCGGCAGCCGGACCGACGCCCGCCTGGTCGCCCGGGCCGAAGGGGTGCTCGCCGGACGCTCGTGCGCCACCGAGTCGTTCGTCCAGGTGGACCCGTCGGTCACCGTGGCCTGGCAGTTGGACGACGGCGCGCCGCTGGCCCCGGGTCGGACGATCGCCACGATCTGCGGACCGGCAGCCTCGGTGCTGAGCGCCGAGCGCACCGCCCTCAACTTCCTGTGCCATCTGTCGGGAGTCGCCACCGCCACGCACCGCCTGGTCGAGCGGGCCCAGGTGGCCAACCCGGCCACCCGGATCCTGGACACCCGGAAGACGACACCCGGCCTGCGGGCGCTCGAGAAGGCCGCGGTGCGCGCCGGCGGCGGGGTGAACCACCGGGGCAGCCTCTCGGACGGCGTCCTCGTGAAGGACAACCATCTGGGCGCCGTGACGATCGGCGAGGCGGTGGCCACGGCGAGGCACCGCTGGCCGGGCCGCCTGCTGGAGGTCGAGTGCGACCGGCCCGAGCAGGTGGCCGAGGCACTGGCGTCAGGAGCAGGCCAGGTGCTGCTGGACAACATGACTCCCGAGGAGGTCGCCGACTGCGTGGCCATGATCCGTGAGCGCGCGCACGACGGGCCCGAGGGTCCCCGGGTGCTCGTCGAGGTCTCCGGGGGCATCACGATCGACACGGTGGGCGCCTTCGCGGCTGCTGGCGCCGACCTCATCTCGTCCGGCGCCATCACCCACTCCGCTCCCGCGCTCGACATCGGTCTCGACCTGGCCCGGGTGGCCGGGCCGGGAAGCCGGGCGGACGAAACGGGGGATTGAGCCGTGCTCCTGGCCATCGACGTCGGCAACACCCAGACGGTCGTCGGTATGTTCGGGCCGGGGCCCACCGACGCGCCGCCGAGCGCCGACGGCGAGCTGCTCCACCACTGGCGCATCGCGACCGAGTCCGAGCGCACGGCCGACGAGTACGCGCTGCTCGTGACCCATCTGCTCGACCTCAAGGACCTCGATGCCGCCGACGCCGTCACGGGCGTGGCCCTCTCCTCTGGCGTACCGAGGGTCACCGCCGCCATGCGGGAGACGTTCAATCGTTGGTTCCCGGTGCCCGTCGTGGTGGTCGAGCCCGGGACCCGGACCGGGATGCCGATCATGATCGACAACCCCAAGGAGGTGGGCGCGGACCGCATCGCCAACGCAGTCGCCGCCTTCGACCTGTACGGAGGGCCGGCCATCGTGGTGGACCTGGGAACGGCCACCACCTTCGACGCCATATCGGCGAAGGGCGAGTACCTCGGCGGAGCCATCGCTCCCGGTGTCGACATCAGCCTGGACGCCCTGTTCGAGCGGGCGGCAGCCCTGCGCCGGGTCGAGCTGGTGGAAGCTCCTCGACATCTCATCGGCAAGAGCACGGTGGAGGCCCTCCAGTCGGGCGCCGTCTACGGCTGCGCGGCGATGGTGGACGGCATGTGCCGGCGACTGGAGGACGAGCTGGGTCCGTCGACGGTCGTGTCCACGGGAGGGTTGAGCGAGCTGATCGGCCGGGTGTGCACCAGCGTGCAGCACCACGAGCCGTGGCTGACGCTCCACGGGCTGCGGCTCGTCTTCGAGCGCAACGTCGCGCCGCGGTAGGTCGTCGCCCGAGGATCAGGAGGACCATGACCGACGTCCCGTACCGTTTCGAGCGCACCGACGAGGCGGCCCGCCTGCAGACCGCGTTCGCCGAGCTGGCTCCGGGAGCGGAGACCGCGGAGACGGTGTCGGTGGCCGGACGGCTGATGTTCACCAGGCCGCAGGGCAAGCTGACCTTCGCCGAGCTGCGCGACTCGAGCGGTGCTGTGCAGCTCTTCGCCGGGAGCGGCTTCACCGGTCGCTACGACGCCTTCTCCCGCCTCTCCCTCGGCGACTGGGTGGGCGCCCGCGGTGAGGTCGTCCGGACGCGTCGGGGCGAGCTGTCGGTGAAGGTGCGCGAGTGGGAGCTGCTGGCCGAGGCCCGACGGGGCTTCGGCGACAAGTGGCGCGGCATCGCCGACCCCGAGGTCCGCTATCGCCAGCGGTACGTGGACCTGTGGGCGAACGAGGAGTCCCGGCGGGTGCTCGCGCTTCGCAGCCGCGTGGTCAGCCTGGTTCGGATCTGGCTGGCCGAGCGTGGCTTCGTGGAGGTGGAGACGCCGATCCTCCAGCCCCTACCGGGGGGAGCCGACGCCCGTCCCTTCGTCACCCACCACAACGCCCTCGACATGGATCTCTACCTTCGGATCGCGCCCGAGCTGTACCTCAAGCGACTCGTCGTCGGAGGCATGGAACGCGTCTTCGAGCTCGGGCGGGTCTTCCGCAACGAAGGTCTGTCGCGCCGTCACAACCCCGAGTTCACGATGCTCGAGCTCTACCAGGCCTACGCCGACTACACCGACCTCATGGCGCTGACCGAGGAGCTGGTCTCCTATCTGGCAACCGAGCTCCTCGGGACGACCGTGCTCA
>JBPYEZ010000096.1:0-10629 GCA_051984395.1 Acidimicrobiales bacterium
AGGTAGGCCTCGGGCTGGTAGTAGTCGTAGTAGGAGACGAAGTACTCGACCCGGTTGTGCGGGAAGAGCTCGCGGAACTCGTTGGCCAGCTGGGCGGCGAGGGACTTGTGGGGGGCGATGACCAGGGTCGGGCGCTGGACCTGCTCCACCGTCCAGGCGATGGTGGCGCTCTTGCCGCTCCCCGTGATCCCGAGCAGGGTCTGGAACCGGTCGCCGGCCAGGACCCCGCGGCTCAGCGCCTCGACCGCCGCGGGCTGGTCACCGGCAGGCTCGAGCTCGGAGACGACCTGGAAGCGGGGCGTACCCGACACCGGGCGCGATCGTACCGGCGGGGTGTGTCATTCGGGGCCGGGTGGTCCCGTTCGCCGCTGGAGATCCTCGATCCAGGCCCACGCCCGGTCCACCTCGCCGACCAGGTCACCGGTGGAGCCCGAGTTGTCGATCACCACGTCGGCCAGCGCCAGGCGCTCCTCCCTGGTCGCCTGGGCGGCCATGCGGGCCTCGACCTCGGCGGCCTTCATGCCGCGGTCGCGGACCAGCCGGTTGACGGCGAGCTCCGGTGGGGTGTCGACCACGACGACCGCGGCCACTCCGTGGGGCAGGCCCCGTCGTTCTCCCCCGGCCCGACCGCCCGAGCGGCTCCGGCCGCCCTCCACGAGGAGCGGCACGTCGAGCACCACCACCCGATCGGTGCCCGTCTGGGCGGTGAGCCGCTCGGCCATCGTGGCCCCCACCACCGGGTGCGTGATGGCCTCGAGGTCGGCGCGGGCCGCCGGGTCGGCGAACACCACGGCGGCCAGGGCGGGACGGTCGATGGCGCCGTCGGCGGCCACCACGTCGGGACCGAACCGGTCGACGACGGGCTGGTAGGCCGGTCCACCCGGCGCGACCACCTCCCGGGCGATCCGGTCGGCGTCCACCACCACGGCCCCCCGCTCCTCGAGCAGGGCCGAGACCGTCGACTTGCCGGAACCGATTCCTCCGGTGAGGCCCACGACGAGCACCTCGGGACCGTAGCGCCCCGGCGGCGCCTCCGCCGCCCCGGGTCGTGGCCGGCCCCGGGCACCGCGCACGGCCAGCCATTCCGACCTGGGAGCGATCCACCTGGCTTGCTCCGCCGTAGTGCCCGATGTCACACTCCTGTCACATTTCCGCCACAGCCGGCAGGTCTCGAACCAGAAAGGACAACGATGTCCGACTCAATCGACCGCCGCACCTTCCTCGCCCATGGGCTTCGCACCGCAACGGGGGTGGCAGTCCTCGGCGGGGGGGCCTCGAGCCTCCTTGCCGCCTGCAGCAGCGGCGGCAGTACCAGCTCGGCCACGGGCACGAGCGCCGGCGTGTCGACGGCGACTCCCAAGCCGGGCGGGACGGTGACCTTCGCGACAGAGGCCGAGATCGACGGCTTCGACCCCACGAAGAACCGGTGGGACGAATCAGGCATTCTCTACTCGCGGACCGTCTACGACAATCTGACCGCCATCGACGCCACCGGTGCCGTCCGGCCCTATCTGGCCCAGTCGATCACCCCCAACAGCGACTACACCAAGTGGACCATCACCGTCCGTCCCAACATCCTCTTTCACAACGGCACCCCTCTGACGGGGGCCGCGGTCAAGACCAATCTCGACGCCATCAGGGGGGCGCTGCTGACCGGTCCGGTCTTCTCGAACATCGCCAGCGTCGACGTCACCGACCCCATGACCGTGGTGGTGACCATGAAATCGCCGTGGGTCCCGTTCCCGCTGTACCTCACGACCCAGACCGGCGTGGTGGTCGAGCCCACCAACCTGCTCAGCGGCAACGCGCAGCTCCACCCGATCGGGACCGGACCGTACGTGTTCCAGCAGTGGCAACAAGGTGACCACTACACGTCGACCAAGAACCCTCACTACTGGCGACAGGGTCTTCCCTACCTCGACCAGGTCACCTTCAAGCCCATCGCCGACGCCCAGTCCCGCGAGAACAGCCTCAAGTCGGGCACCGTCGACATCATGCACAGCTCGGACACCCAGAATCTCGTGGACCTCCAGGGCGACTCGGCCTTCGTGACCATCGACGACACCCACTCGGTGTTCGAGCCCGACATGGACTTCGTCATGCTCAACACCGCGGTTCCGCCGATGGACGACATCCGGGTCCGCCAGGCGCTGGCCTACGCCATCGACAAGAAGAAGGTCATCAACACCGTCTGGAACGGTCTGCCTCCGCCGTCGTTCGGGCCCTTCGTCCAGGGATCGCCGTACTACGCGCCAACGGGCTACCCCGACTACAACCTGGCGAAGGCACAGGCGCTGGTGAAGCAGTACGAGGCTGAGAAGGGGCCGATCTCCTTCCAGTACGGAGCGGTGAACACGCCGAAGACGCTCGAGATCAACCAGCTCATCCAGGCGATGTGGAAGCAGGCGGGGATCGACACCACGATCACCCAGACCGAGCAGACCCAGTACCTGCTCAACGCCCTCCAAGGCAAGTACCAGGCCTATGCGTGGCGGCAGTTCGCCACACCAGACCCCGATGCCAACTACATCTGGTGGAGCTCGACCAACGCCGCGCCCGTCGGCGCGCTGGCGACCAACTTCTCCCGCAACAAGGACCCCCAGATCCAACAGGCCCTCGACACCGGGCGCTCCAGTCCCGACGCCTCCGTCAGGAGGACTGCATACCAGACCGTGGCAGCCCGACTCGGCGCCACTCTCCCCTACCTCTGGACCAACCGGGCCATCTGGATGGTGTCGGCCAAGCCCCGGGTCCAGAACTTCGCCGGCGCCACGCTGCCGGACGGGTCGAAGAGTCCTCCCATGGTCGACGGGATCGTCACGACGACCCAGATGTGGGTGAATTCGTAGCATTGCGGACTGCACTTGTCGCCTCTGCCGAGGTTCCACGCTGTATGTTCACCATTGACGTCTGACACAAGGGGGAAGCGTGTCCGAGCCTGAGCCCCTCGACCGCCGTACCTTCCTCGCCCGGGGAGCGAGGACCGCCGCCGGGGTGGCCATCCTGGGCGGGGCGCCTGGACTTCTCGCGGCCTGTGGCGGCGGTGGCTCGAGCAGCGGGAGCTCGACGTCCTCCAGCGCTGGTATCTCGAGCGCCACCCCGAAGCCCGGTGGCACCGTCACCATGGCGCTCACGGCGGACATCGACGGCTTCGACCCGACCAGCAACCGCTGGGACGCCAACGGCGTGATCTACGGCCGCACCGTCTACGACCCGCTCGCCGCGGTCGCCGCCGACGGGTCGATCAAGCCATACCTGGCCCAGTCCATCACCCCCAACGGCGACTACACCCAGTGGACCATCACGATGCGGCCCAACATCGTCTTCCACAACGGCACGCCGCTCGACGCCAACGCGGTGAAGGCGAACCTCGACGGCGCCAGGGCCTCCGCCCTCGCCGGCCCGGCGTTCACCAACATCTCCAGCGTGGACGTGACCGGTCCGCTCACTCTCACGGTGTCCATGCACAGCCCGTGGGTCCCGTTCCCCGTCGCCATCTCCGGGCAGTACCAGGTCGGCTACATCGCCGAGCCCAGCACGCTCGGCAAGACCGCCAGCCAGCACCCGATCGGGACCGGTCCCTTCGTCTTCCAGACGTGGGTGCCGAACGACCACTTCACCGCGACGAAGAACCCGCACTACTGGCGCCAGGGCATGCCGTACCTCGACCAGATCACCTTCAAGCCCATCGTCGACTTCCAGTCCCGCGAGAACACCCTGAAGTCGGGCGGGATCGACATGCTTCACAGCGACACGCTCCAGAACTACGTCGACCTCACGAGCAACTCGAGCTTCGTCACCGTCACCGACCTCCACTCCACGCTCGAGCCGGACCAGTCCTTCTGGATGATCAACACGGCCGTGCCGCCCGTCAGCGACGTCCGGGTCCGCCAGGCGCTGGCCTACGCGACCGACCGGCAGAAGTTCATCAACACCATCGACAACGGCGTGCCGCCCCAGTCGACCGGCCCCTTCGTGCCCGGCTCTCCGTACTACGCGCCGACCGGCTACCCGAACTACGACCTCAATCAGGCCAAGTCCCTCGTCGCCCAGTACGGCCAGCCCATCAACGTCCAGCTGGGGGTCACCAACAACCCCATCAACCTCCAGGGCGCGCAGCTCATGCAGAGCATGTGGAAGCAGGCCGGCATCCAGTCCACCATCACCCAGACCGAGCAGTCCCAGTTCATCCTCAACGCCCTCGAGGGCAAGTACCAGGTGTACCAGTGGACCCAGTTCGCGACATCGGATCCCGACCAGAACTACATCTGGTGGAGCACACCCACCGCCGCCCCCGTGGGCTCGCTGGCGCTGAACTTCGCCCGCAACAAGGACCCCCAGATCCAGCAGGCCATCGACACGGCGAGGACGAATCCCGACCCCTCGGTCAGGGCGAGCAGCTACCAGACGGTGGCCAAGCGCTTCGGCTCCGACGTCCCCTACCTGTGGATCGACAGATCGGTCTGGGTCGTGGCGGCCAAGCCGAACGTCATGAACTTCAACGGGCCGACCTTCCCCGACGGCACCAAGGCCCTCGGGCTCCAGGGCGGCAGGATCTGGCCGACCCAGATCTGGGTCAGCTAGTGGAGGTGGCGGTACCGGGGTGAGCCGGCGAGGGAGTGAGCGGGTCGCGAGATGGTCTTCGTAGCGAAACGGCTCGTCCTCGCCATCATCGTGCTGTTCGTGGTGACGCTCCTGTCCTTCGTCCTCCTCCACAACCTCCCCGGTGATCCCTGCATCGCCCGCCTCGGGCCCAGCGCGACCGCACACGGGCTGGCCCAGTGCCGGCACCAGCTCGGCCTCGACCAGTCACTTCCGTCGCAGTACTTCCAGTACCTGGGCAACGACCTGCACGGCAATCTCGGCAGCTCGTACCTCAACGGGCAGACGGTGGGCAAGGCCATCAAGCAGGCGCTTCCGGTCACGGTCGAGCTGCTCATCGTGTCCCAGCTGATCGCCCTCATCGTGGCCATACCGGTCGGGATCCTCGCCGCCCTCCGACCCGACGGGGTGTTCGATCAGCTTTCCACCGGGGTCGCCTTCGGCCTCCTGGCCATCCCCGCCTTCATCCTCGGGGTGCTGCTCGTCTACCTGTTCGCCGTCAAGTGGCACTTCTTTCCGGCCACGGGCTACACCCCGCTGACCCAGGACTTCGGTCAGAACCTCAAATCCATCACCCTTCCGTCACTGACGCTCGCTCTGGCGTCGCTGGCCGTCTACATGCGGGTGCTGCGGACGGACATGATCGCGACCCTGCGGGAGGACTTCATCACCACCGCCAGGGCAAAGGGCATGCCCACCTCGCACATCCTGTTGCGCCACGCGTTGCGGCCGTCCAGCTTCGCTCTCATCACCGTGGCCGGGATCAACATCGGTACCCTCATCGGCGGTGTCTTCATCGTCGAGCTCATCTTCCAGCTGCCGGGCATCGGGCTTCTGACGCTCAACTCGATCTACGCCCGCGATTACGGCATCGTCCAGGGCACGGTCCTGGTCGTCGCCGTCGGTTTCGTCCTCGTCAACCTGCTCGTCGACCTGCTCTACGCCGGTCTCGACCCGAGAACTCGCCATGCCCGAGCCACCGTCTAGCGGCCAACCGTCGTCGCGGCCCGACGTCGTACCGGCCGGCGTCCCCTCTGCGTCCCTCGGCGTCATGTCCGGAGCGCCGGTCGGCGGCGAGGTCGAAGAGGGCCCTCTCGACATCCAGGTCGGTGTGGCCGAGACGGCACGGGCGCCCGGAACGGCGATCCGCCGCCTGGGGGCGCCGTTCTGGATCTCGGTCGGCTGGGTGGGACTGGTCATCATCCTCGCCGTGCTGGCGAACGTGTTGCCTCTCGACGACCCGAACGCCATCGGGTCTGCGCTGCCGAGGCAGAGCCCGAGCCTGCAGCACCTCCTCGGCACCGACAGTCTCGGGCGCGACATCCTCTCGAGGGTGATCTTCGGAGCCCGGATCTCGCTGATCGTCGGCTTCGCCTCGATCTTCATTGGCATGGCGGTCGGAGGCGCGCTCGGGCTGATCGCCGGCTTCTACCGCGGGCCACTGGACACGCTCTTCGACGGCGCCTCCACCGTCGCGCTGGCCTTCCCTGCCCTCGTGTTCCTGCTCGCAGTCGTCGCCGCCGTGGGCCAGAGCCTGTTCACGGTGGTGGTGAGCATCGGGATTCTCTCGATCGCGCCCCTCTTTCGCGTGGTGCGGGCGAACACCATCGTCTACGCCCGGCGGGACTTCGTCCTGGCTGCCCGGGCGTTGGGGGCACGGAGCGGTCGCATCATCGCTCGCGAGATCGTCCCCAACGTCCTGCCGACCGCTCTCTCGTTCGCCCTGGTGGCGGTGGCGGTCGCCATCGTCGCCGAGGGAGCGCTCGCTTTCCTGGGACTCTCGGTGCGCCCGCCGACGCCCACGTGGGGGGGCATGATCAGCGAGGGGCGCACGTCGCTGGAGCAGGACGCGCTGATCTGCCTGTGGCCCTCGCTGGCGCTGTTCTTCACCGTGCTCGCGCTCAACTTCGCGGGTGATCGGCTGCGGGCGTACTTCGAGGTGCGGGAGGGGGGTCTGTGAGGGCCCGCCACCGGGAGCGCCAGAGTGCGGCCGGCTACCCGGTCGCAGCCGACACCGCCGGGCCGTTGCTCGAGGTGGGCGATCTCACGACCCACTTCCGCACCGGCCGCGGGATGGTGCGGGCGGTCGACGGGGTGTCGCTCAGCCTCGACCGGGGGCGGACGCTCGGGGTGGTGGGCGAGTCCGGATCCGGCAAGACGGTCCTCTCCCGCTCGATCATGGGGCTGCTGCCCCGTACCAACGTCGTGCGCAGCGGCGAGGTGCGCTTCGCCGGTCGGGAGCTCACCGTCATGACCGAGGACGAGCTTCGCGACATCTGGGGGGCCGAGATCGGCATGGTCTTCCAGGACCCCATGACGTCGCTCAACCCGGTCATGCGCATCGGACGGCAGATCACCGAGTCGCTGCGCCATCACCTCGCCGTCGACCGGGCCGAAGCCCGCCGTCGCGCCGTCACCCTGCTCGACTCGGTCGGCATCCCCGAGCCCGAACAGCGCCTCGCCGACTACCCCCACCAGCTGTCGGGGGGCATGCGACAGCGGGTGACGATCGCGGTGGCCCTGGCCTGCGGTCCCCGGCTGCTGATGGCCGACGAGCCCACCACCGCGCTCGACGTGACCGTCCAGGCCCAGATCCTCGACCTGCTCGCTCACCAACAGCAGGAGCGCTACATGGCCATGGTCCTGGTCACCCACGACCTGGGCGTGGTCGCCGGACGCACCGACGAGATCGCGGTGATGTACGCCGGCAAGGTGGTCGAGAAGGCGCCCACCAGGACCATCTTCACCGACATGAAGATGCCCTACACCGAGGCGCTGGTGAAGTCGATCCCGAAGCTCAGCGATCCGAGCCACACCAAGCTGTCGGTGATACCGGGGCGACCGCCGGACCTGGTCAACCTTCCTCCCGGCTGCCGGTTCCATCCCCGTTGTCCGTACGCCCAGCAGCGATGCCGAGACGAGGAGCCCCCGCTCCAGGAGGCGAGCACGCCCGGACACGTCTACCGGTGCTGGTTCCCCGTGGGGACGCCCGAGGGGCGCGACGCGCTCGAGCGCAACCGACGCGAGGGCCGCCTGGGCACCGACGCCCAGGTGGCGCGGGCCGGGCTCTGATGGCGGGCAGCGGAACCGCTCAGCTGCGCACGGAGGAGAGCCTCCTCCGCGTCGAGCACCTCGTGATGGAGTTCCATGCCGGTGCCCGCCAGCGGGTCCACGCCGTCTCGGACGTGAGCTTCGACCTCCGCCAGGGCGAGACGCTCGGCCTGGTGGGCGAGTCGGGCTGTGGGAAGTCGACGACCGGGAGGGCGGTGATGCAGCTCCCCCGCCCGACGTCGGGCTCGGTACGTTTCGACGGCGAGGAGCTCACCACCCTGCGGAGGGGGGCCCTGCGCGGGACCCGGCCTCGCATGCAGATGATCTTCCAGGACCCCATCTCCTCGCTCAACCCCCGCCGGCGCGTCGTCGACATCGTGGCCGAGCCGTTGGCCATCTGGGGCACGGGCCGACCTGCGGAGCGGGAGGCCAAGGTCCGCGAGGTCTTCGACGCCGTCGGCCTCGACGTGGACGCCGCCGGTGATCGCCGGCCGTACCAGTTCTCGGGCGGCCAGTGCCAGCGCATCAGCATCGCCCGTTCGCTGATGCTGGATCCCAAGCTCCTCATCTGCGACGAGCCGGTGTCCGCCCTCGACGTGTCGGTGCAGGCCCAGATCCTCAACCTGCTGGCTGACACCAAGCAGCGCTACGGGCTGACGATGATCTTCATCGCCCACGACCTGGCCGTGGTGAAGAACGTGAGCGACCGGGTGGCGGTGATGTACCTCGGCAAGCTGTGCGAGGTGGCGGGGGCGGACGATCTGTACCGCTACCCCGCGCATCCCTACACCAACGCGCTGCTGGCTTCGATACCCGAGCCCGATCCCGACGCGCGTCCCTCGACCAACGGCGCCGGGCTGGCGGGAGAGGTCCCGTCGCCTCTGTCACCTCCCAGCGGCTGCCGGTTCCGCACCCGCTGTCCGCGGGCCCAGGACCGGTGTGCCCAGGAAGAGCCGGTGATGCGGCAGGTCCGGCCGGACCACTTCGTCGCCTGTCACTTCCCGGTGGAGTCGCCCGTCAGCTTCGGGACGGCCCCAGCGGCGACCGCCAACTCCTAGCCACCGGACCGGGTCGGGTCAGCTGGCGGGTGACTCGCCGTCGGCCGGCGGCGCCGGTGCGGGAGCGGGGGACTCACCCTCGGGTGCGTCCTCGGACGTGCCCTTCTCCGAGACGTACTCGGCCCACGCCTGCTGGGCCTCGGTCTCGGGCGTGAACTCGGTGCCCGAATAGCCGATGTAGTTGCCCTGCTCGTCGTAGGCGTGCTCCCCGAACGCCTCCCGGTACTCCGGAGCGACCTCGCCGCCCTCGGCCGCCTGCTTGATCGAGAGGCTGATGCGGCGCCGCTGGAGGTCGATGTCGATGATCTTGACCCACAGCTCCTCGCCCGGGTTGACCACCTGCTCGGGCAGGTCGACGTGGTGCACGGCCATCTCGGAGATGTGCACGAGGCCCTCGATGCCGTCGCCGACCTGGATGAATGCACCGAAGGGAACCAGCTTGGTCACCCGGCCGTAGACCAGCTCGCCCACCCGGTGGGCATTGGCGAACTCCTGCCAGGGATCGGCCTGGGTGGCCTTGAGCGAGAGGCTGATCCGCTCCTTGTCGAGATCGACGTCGAGCACCTGCACCTCGATCTCGTCTCCCACGCTCACGACCGAGGAGGGGTGGTCCACGTGCTTCCACGACAGCTCCGACACGTGGACGAGACCGTCCATCCCCCCCAGGTCCACGAACGCCCCGAAGTTGACGACCGAGGACACCACGCCGCGGCGGACCTCCCCGGGCTTCAGGTTGACGAGGAACTCCTCCCGCTGCTCCCGCTGGGTCTCCTCCAGCCAGGCCCGCCTCGAGAGCACGACGTTGTTGCGGTTCTTGTCCAGCTCGATGATCTTGGCATCGAGCTTGCGACCAACGTAGGGAGCCAGGTCGCGGACCCGCCGCAGCTCGACCAGCGAGGCGGGCAGGAACCCCCGGAGCCCGATGTCGAGGATGAGGCCGCCCTTGACGACCTCGATGACGGGGCCGTTCACGACGCCGTCGGACTCCTTGATCTTCTCGATCGTCCCCCACGCCCGCTCGTACTGGGCCCGCTTCTTGGACAGGACCAGGCGGCCCTCCTTGTCCTCCTTCTGCAGGACCAGGGCCTCGATGCGGTCGCCGACGGTCACGATCTCGGAGGGGTCGACGTCGTGGCGGATGGAGAGCTCCCGGGCGGGGATGACCCCCTCCGACTTGAAGCCGATGTCGAGCAGGACCTCGTCGGCATCCACCTTCACGACCGTTCCCTCGACGATGTCACCGTCGTCGAACTCGACGATCGTCCCGGCGATGGCGTCCTCGAGGGACACCCCACCCAGGTCGTCGGCGACGACCTGCCTCGGCGTGTAGGTCCCCGCCTCGTCGAACGTGCCCATCGGCGCGCCCTCGCTCGAGGGCGGTCGTTGAGTGCCGCCGGCGCCGCCCGCGGGGGTCACCGCCGGCTCGGGTGCCGTCGGTGATGCGGCGTCAGCTGGTACGGACTTCGGGGCACGCTGGTCGGACATCTCGATTGGTAGCCTTCTTTCCGGGCGGGCTCCCGCGCACAAGGCTCGACGGGAGACATCTGGAGCCCCGTCCCCCTCGAGCCGTCATATCGACCCGCCGGCGGCGAAACACCTTCGTAGCATTTTACCACCAGGCCTCATCACTCCCGGGCCTGCCCCCGCTGCGCCACCACCAGCCACTCTGGATGGTCGAGGTCCGGTGGCCGCCGGGCGTACTGGCCGGGCCCAACGGACCAGAGGTGGAGGATCTCCAGGCCGGCTCGGTCGCAGAGCAAACCCAGCTCTCGAGGGGTGAAGCAGGTCGTCCAGAGGTCGACCGCCACCTGGTCGCCGCCGTCGTCGCGCACCGTCGCCACCTCGTGGTTGACGCCGTGGGAGGCGTCGAAGGTGTCACCCTGCTCCAGGTACCGCAGCACGAAATAGGCCGATACGG
>JBPYEZ010000097.1:0-5617 GCA_051984395.1 Acidimicrobiales bacterium
GAGGCCCGTTGCCGGATCGATCAGGTGGTGCATCGCTCTGCCCCCACGAACCCATGAGCGGGCGCAGGTGCCCGAGGTCGCCAGGCCCCCGGACTCCAGGGCCACGACCTCCCGCACGTGCTCGACGGGGCTGCCCGACTCGTCCGAGAGACCCACCCGCCAACCTCCGTCGGGTGGTGGCCCGGCGATCGACAGGTCACCGCCGATGGAGACGAGCACGCCACAGCCGAGCTCTTGGGAGATCACTGCTGCAGCACGGTCGGCACAGGCTGCTTTTGCCGTGGCCGCCAGGTCCAGGGTGACTCCGGTCGGGAGGCTCACCGTGCGCTCGCCCTCGTTCCACGCGATGCACGCCCACCCCGGTACGGGTTGAGCCGCCGGCCGTTGTTCGGGTTGGTCCTTGTCCATGGCGGCAAAGTCGCGGTCGTAGCCGGCGCGGTTCATGGCGGACTCGACGGTGGGATCGATGGCACCATCGGTGAGACGAGCGGCGCGGAGGGCCATGTCAAGCAGCTCGGCCATGTCCTGGGTCACACGCACGGAGCCCGCCGTGCAGGCGTTGAGGCGGGACAGCTCCGAGTCGGAGCGAAAGCGGCTCGCCAGCCGGTCCATCCGCTCCAGCTCTTCGCGCAGCAAGGCCGTGGCCCGAGCAAGGCTCGTCACCCCGGCGATCAGGACCTCCGCCGTGGTGCCAAGGGCCCGGAGCTCGGTCCTGCTCACGAGCTGCGTGGAGCAGCCAGAGGTCATCTCTACGACGATGTCGAGCCCGACACCACCTGAGGTCGACTGATCGTCCGGCGAGGCGTGGTTGGCGGCGGGGAGAGCTGCGTGGTCGGGGTCGAGGTGGTGGGCGCCGATGCGGCCGGAGCGGAGGTGGACGGGGGCGAGCTGGTCGGCGGGGCGGTGGCGGGAGGCGCCGTGGTCGTGGTGCCGGCGGAGCTCCCCGAGGCCGGGACGCTGGCGTGGCCGGGCGTCGTATGGGCGACGTAGGCCGCAACCACTCCGACCGCGGCCACGCTGGCCGCGCCCAACCACTTCGTCATGCGCCGGAGGCGGCCGAGAGCCTGATCACGCTCGCTACCTCGGGTCGTGCGGCTCGAGGACGGCCGTGGGGACGGATGCGACTGGTCCATGGCTTCAACGGTAAGGGTCGATCCTTACGGGTACATGAAGCCGGCCGGACTTTGTGCCCCCTCAAGAAGATCGCGCCCGATCTTCATGTTGGCGTCAGGAAGCTCCCGTAGCTTGTGGTGGTGTCTCGCCCCGATCCACGCTCCAACGAGGGCCGCTTGACTCGCCCCGGAGGGCTCACGCAGCGGGACATGTCGCCCTCGTCGGTGTCGCCGACGACCTCCCGGGGTCTCGGCGAGGAGGTCGTCGACCCTGGCGTCGAGGGCAACGCCCGGTTGACGGGCTCCAACTCGGCCCTGCTGATCGCGCTCCTAGCCGTCGAGGGTGTGACCATCCTGTCGATCCGGTCACTGCTCGGTCCCCACGTGTTCGTCGGAATGCTCTTGATCCCGCCGGTGGCCCTGAAGATCGGGAGCACCTTCTACCGGTTCGTGCGCTACTACCAGGGCGCGCCCGCCTACCGCCGCAAAGGACCACCCCCCTGGATGCTTCGACTGCTCGGACCCGCCGTGGGGGTTCTCACCTTCCTGGTCCTGGCCAGCGGGGTGGGACTCATGCTCGTGGGCGAGCCATGGCGCCAGCGGCTGCTCACCCTCCACAAGGCCAGCTTCGTGCTCTGGTTCGGGGCCATGACGCTCCATGTCGTCGCCCACCTCCCCGATACCCTCCGATTGGCCCCACGGGACTGGATCAGCAGGGCAGGACGGCGTTGGCCTCGCGCAGCAGCCCGGCGTTGGACACTCGCGGCCAGCGTGGTCGCCGGTGTCCTGCTGGGGGTGTGGTTTCTCGGCCGGGTGGGAGGCTATCTGGCGTCCTCGCCCCACGGCCACGGCGGATGACCGCAGGTTGGCCTGCAGTGATCTGCACCAAACGGCCCTAGGAGGCTGATGAGCCGGGCGGCGGCACGGGCTCGAGCTCGGCCTCGGGAGTGTCCTCCGGCTCGTCATTGCCCGCCTGCGGCGGCGGCAGAGTCACGTCGTCATCGGTGCCGGAAGTCGAGCTCGAGGTACGACCGGGGGTGAACGGCCAACTGACCTCCATGCGGGCGCCTCCGGTCGCAGCGTCGCCGATGCTCCACCGACCGCCGGTCGATCGCACCACCGAGTCGGCGATGGCCAGTCCAAGGCCCGCGCCTCCGGGCTGGTCGGTGGCCCGGTGGAAGCGGTCGAACAGCAGGGCCCGTTCGTCGTCGGGAATACCCGGACCGCTGTCCTCCACTGCGCAGAAGGCTCGAGCGCTGGATTGTCCCACCGTCACCCGCACGTCGCCGCCGACTCTCGAGTAGCGACAGGCGTTGTCGATCAGGGCTCCCACCAACCGGTCGATCCACTCTGGCGGCGCCTTGATGCACGCCGGTGTGTCGCCTCGGTGCTCGACGGAGAGCCGCAGCTCACGGGCAGTGGCGACGGGCTCGAACCGACGCGCGCAGTCCTGGGCGATCGTCAACAGATCCACCGGCTCATCTCCGGGAGGCGGCGGCTCCGACTCGAACCGGGCCAGCCACAGCAGATCGTCGACGATGCGGCGCAGACGCTTGCCCTCGCCAGCGACGCGCTCCAGGCTCGCCCGGTAGTAGGCGGCGTCCCGCTGGTTGCTGAGGGCCAGGCCGACCTCGGCCTCGATCACGGTGAGCGGAGTACGCAGCTCGTGTGAGGCGTCGGCGGTGAACTCGAGCTGGCGCCGACGTGCCCGCTCTACGGGTGCCGAGGCTTTGAGCCCGATGGCCAGGGACCCGAAGTAGAGGGCTGCCAGCAGCACCGGCCCGACCAGGATCTCAGAGGCGATCAGCACGCCCCGCACGTGCGTGGCCTGGGCCAAGCTCTGTCCGACCACCAGCCACTGACCGTTCAGCGGCGTGGCCGCCAGCCGGAAGGTGCCCGATCCGAGATTGGCCGTCGTCGGGTGGGAGGTGGACCAGGCCCCTCGGGGCAGACGAGGGGCACTGGGTGTCACGGCCACCGCTGGGCCTTCCGACGTGGCCGTCCAGAGGAACACCGGTGCCTCGTTGGGATCACGATCGTCGCGATCCGTCTGCAGGGGGAAGGCCTGATGACGGGCGTCGGCAAGCCGTTCGCTCAATCGCTGATCGACGTCGCGGGTGAGCCGGTGCCCCACGAGCACATCCAGCACCAGAACGACGACCACGTAGACGACGGCGATCACCGCCGTGGTCACCGCCGCCACCCGGGCGGCGTGACCGAGGCGGGGCCTCCATCGCAGCCAGGTCACGAGGCCACCATCCGGTAGCCCACGCCGCGCACGGTCTCGATACGCACGTGGGCGTCCGACAGCTTGGACCGCAAGCGAGCGATGTGGACGTCGATGGTGTTCGAGCCGACGGCATCCGCCTCGTGGTCCCACACGTGCAGCGCGATCGATCGCCGCCCGACCACGCCGGGCGCGTGCCGGATCAGCAGCTCGAGGATCGAGATCTCGGTCGTGGTGAGCGAGACCGGCTCCGTCCCCACCGAGGCCGACCTGGTGGCGGGATCGAATGTCACGTCACCGCAGACGAGGCGCGGTTGGCGGGTGTCCGACGGCCGGCGCAGCAGAGCACGGATCCTCGCCAGCAGCTCGGGGAAGTCGAACGGCTTGACCAGGTAATCGTCTGCACCGGCGTCGAGGCCCGCCACCCGGTCAGCAGTTGCATCGCGGGCGGTCAGCATGAGGACTGGTGTGCTCATACGGCGGGACCGGGCCTCAGTAAGCACGTCGAGTCCGGACCGCTCGGGCATTCGCCAGTCCAGGATGAGGGCGGAGTAGTCGTACGCCCGCAGGTAAGCACCGGCCTCGTTGCCGTCGGCGACGGCGTCCACCACGTAGCCGTTCTCGCGCAGGCCGCGCTCCAGCACCGATCGCAGCCCCTCGTCGTCCTCGGCCACCAGGATTCTCACTGTTGACCAGGTCTATCGCGACGAACCTGACGGTTGCATGACGATGGCCCCCGGCGACACCCGAAGCTCATCTCGAGCGCCAGAGAGCTGCCACGCTGTAGCCGCGATAACAAGGGCGAAAAGTGGCCACTTCATGACCGGTTTCGAGATGGATCATGCTCAGTGTCGGAGCACCCAGCCAAGGAGGCCCACATGACCGAGAGCGAGACCGGCGCGCTGTCCGGCCCGCCGAACGACCTCGACCAGGAGAGGGCCGACATCATCGAGACGCTGCGGTCCCACCGGAACTTCCTTCGCCACACGGTCGACGGGCTGGATGACCAGGCGGCGGCGCGGCGCACCACCGTCAGCGAGCTCTGTCTCGGCGGGCTCATCAAGCACGTCACCGAGGTGGAGGCCAGTTGGGTTCGTTTCATCAACGTCGGGCCGAGCGCCATGTCAGGCTTCGATGAGGCAGCCATGGCCGCCCATGCCGCCAGCTTCCGCATGCTCGGGGGAGAGACGCTGGCCGGATTGCTGGCTCAGTACGAAGTGGTGGCGGCCCGCACCGATCAGTTGGTGGCGACCATTCCCTCTCTCGACCTCTCCCACCCTCTGCCTGAGGCTCCCTGGTTCCCGCCCAACGCGCGACGGTCGGCCCGGCGGGTGTTCATGCACATCGTGGCCGAGACGGCGCAGCACGCCGGCCACGCCGACATCCTGCGCGAGACGCTGGACGGTCAGAAGACGATGGGCTGAGACCCAATCGGCTGGTGGCGGCAGTCGGCTCCCGGATCAGCCACCAGGCGGCCGATAGGTGGCGCCCTTCTTTGTCGCAGCGTCAACCTCCTCGGCGGTCAAGAGGACAACGGTCTCGCCGGTGATCGCGCCGGTAGCAGCGACGGCGATGTTCAGCGAAGCGGCGGAGGCGTTGTCCGGGAGGTCGACAAGGATGAACACATCGGTCCCACCGAAGGCGTAGTAGAAGGCTTCCAGCTTGCCGCCAACACTGCTCACCGCCCGCTCCGTTTCCGCCCGTCGGCTGATCCCTCCCTCTCTCAGCAGTCCACGGGCACCCTCGGAGGTGTGACGAGACATGAAAAGGTACTTCGGCATGAGGCCTCCCTGCCGCCTGGGGATGGTCAAAGAGCCAGGCTACCGGTCGCTCCGTCGCCCTCAGGTGGACCCACCGCCAGCTCGAGGTGATCTCCGACCAGCCCGCCGCTCGGCCTCGACCCGGACACGCTCCAGGGAGTTCTGGACCGTGTCCACCCAGCGCCGTGCGACCACCTCGCCCCAACCACCCCCGACCGCCCAGAAGTCCGTCCCCAGCTCGCCGGTGTACTCGACATGTGTGTTCGTCCCCTGCTCTTGGAGGCTGAAGCGTTCGACAACATGAGGCACAGGACCACGAACCAGCCGGAAACTGACCGTGTGCGGCCGTTCGAAGCGGACGGTCTCGACGGTAGTGGTCACCAGCCCCAGACCCGCGGGCGTTCGGTGAGCAGCGAGGACCATGTCCGCGCAGCGCTCGAGCACCTCGATCTCGCCGCCGAGGGCCCGGGGAGTCCGTCCCAGGTAGGGCGACGCGATCACATCGAAGATCGTCTCCC
>JBPYEZ010000098.1:0-8872 GCA_051984395.1 Acidimicrobiales bacterium
CCACTCCGTGGCGAAGGTCGACAGGGTGTGGGGCCCGATCGGCCGGGTGGGGAGGCGCTGGCCCACCTCGACCTCCTCCAGCACCGGACCCGAGGACCCCGCCCGGCTGGCGACCCACGCTGCCCGCCGCGCGGCCACCTCGGCCAGGCGGGCGTCGGTCCAGGTGGGCGCGGGCGCGGCCTGCTCGAAGAACCCACGCCGGCGCGCCTCCTCGGCGAGGTAGCGCACCGCTGTCGACCACTGCCGGGCCACCATGTCGCCACGCTGGTTGGTGTAGACGGTCTCGCCCCTGCTGAACATCGTGGGCCCGGCGAACTTGGTGTCGGACACCTTGTAGTCGACGAACCGGCGGCGCATGCGCAGGTGGTCGCCGGGGTAGATGCGGGCGCCGGCGAACCACCACTCGTCGCCCCCGAAGATCATGTGGCTCCCGGGCAGGCTGCCCACGATGGCGGGACCGGCCCCGTGGCCGACGTCGCAGCAAATGGTGAACGACTGCGGAGCCACGATCCCCCCCCACGGGCCGGCGGCGGCCGCCTCGTCGTCGTAGTGGATGGGGTTGGGGTACTGCATACCCTGCACCCACCGGCGGATGTCGGTCACGGTGACAGGCTCCTTGAGCTGGCCCCCGCCGACGGGCCGCCCCACGTGGCGGTCCACGTCGCTGGTGTCGAGCACCACTGCGTCACCGACCTGCGTCATCCGGACCCCCTGATGCTCGCAGCACTCCCTGACGGCTATGTCAGCAAGGACCCTACACCAGGGGCCCGGACCGAGCCCGGCCGGACGACCGCCCACTGCCGAACCGATCGTGCCAGGCTGTAGTGCCGTGGACCTTCCCGTCATGCCCCCGGTCGAGCCCATGCTGGCCAAGCTGGCGCGTGAGCTGCCGACGGTGGCGGGCACGCTATACGAGCCCAAGTGGGACGGGTTTCGCACCATCGTGTTCCGCGACGGGGACGAGGTCGAGCTGGGGAGTCGCAACGAGCGACCCATGACCCGCTACTTCCCGGAGGTGCTGGACTCGGTGCGCGGGTCGCTTCCCGAGCGATGCGTCGTCGACGGGGAGCTCGTGATCGCCGGGACGGCCGGTCTCGACTTCGACGCCTTGCAGCAGCGCATCCATCCCGCCGAGTCGCGGGTTCGACGCCTGGCGGCCGAGACGCCCGCGTCGTTCGTGGCCTTCGACCTTCTGGCCCTGGGCGACAGGGACCTGCGGTCGCAGCCCCTGCGACGGCGGCGGGAGATGCTGGTGGGCGCCCTGGGTTCGGCGCGCGCGCCGATCCACCTCACGCCGGCCACCACCGACCGTGAGCTCGCCGAGCAGTGGTTCTCGCGCTTCGAGGGCGCGGGTCTCGACGGCATCGTGGCCAAGAGCCTCGAGGACACCTATCGAGAGGGCAAGCGGGCGATGGTCAAGGTCAAGCACGAGCGCACCGCGGACTGCGTCGTGGCCGGGTTCCGGTGGCACAAGCACGGCGGGATCATCGGGTCTCTGCTGCTCGGCCTCTTCGACGACGAGGGCACTCTCCACAACCTCGGGGTGACGGCCTCGTTCTCCATGGAGCGGCGCCGGCAGCTGGTGTCGGAGCTCGAGCCCTATCGCACCGAGGACCTCAGCGGCCACCCGTGGCAGGGATGGGCCGAGGCGGAAGTGGGTGCTTCGGCCGGGGAGACCCGCAAGCCGGGAGCCCGCAGCCGCTGGAACGCCAAGAAGGACCTGAGCTGGGAGCCGCTCCGCCCCGAGCTCGTGTGCGAGGTGGCCTACGACCACCTGCAGGGGAACCGGTTTCGCCACGCCACGACCTTCCGCCGGTGGCGACCGGACCGCCGGCCCGAGAGCTGCACCTACAGCCAGCTCGACACGGCCGTCCCCGAGGAGCTGGAGACGGTCTTCGGCACGACTGGCCGCTGAGCGCTAACCGAAGCGCCGGGCGTCCTCGGCCGCGTAGGAAGCGACGGCAGCGTCGGCTCGCGCCGTCGACTCGAGCCGCTCGACCACCTCGGCGAGCCGCGATGCGGGGATGGCGCAGGTCACCTCGCCGCTCGACATGCCGGTGCGGGTGCGGCTGAGCATGCAGCCCACGCTGGCGACGACGTCGCCCTCCTCCTTGGCGGCGGCGACGATGTGGCACTGCGGCTTCCCCTCGATCCGCAGCCCCGGCAGGGCGTCAGAGAGGACCATGAGGGACTTGGCCGTCAGACGAACGAGGATCACGTCGGGGTCGACGGGCGTGTCGGCGAGCGGCCCGTAGGTGATCGCGCCGGGCCGGTCCCGCACGACGGGGATCCCCGGGATCATGTCGGCGCTGATCCAGCCCGAGTCGAGGAGGGCGGCGATGTCGCTGCGCCCGCCGACCTCCTCCATCGTCGCCAACCCGTGGGTCATGCTGCCCACGCTGCAGTTGCCGTGGTCCTCGGGCGCGGTGGTGAAGGTGCGCTCGGCCCCTCGCATCCAGAAGACGCAGCCCGCCGGCACACGCCCCGTACGCCCGTCGGGCGCGGGAGGCGGCATGGGCGCGTCGTACGCCTCGACGCCGGCCGGGGGCTCGGCCGAGAACGTGATGGCCACCGGGGGCGCGCTGGGATGGATGCTGCGCTCGAGAGCTTCAGCCAGTGTGGTCCACATACGAGCTCCGTTCATCGGTTGCTGTCCCGTCGCCGCGGACCGCCGCCGCCCGGGCCCTCAGGCCCTCGTAGTCGGCCTTTCCGTTGGCCGCTCGGCCGATGGTCTCCACGACGAGCACGTGGCGGGGTGCCTTGTAGCTTGCCAGGCGGCCCTTGACGTGGGCCACCAGGGCGTGCGGCTCCGGGACGGCGTCCGGGGCCGGCTCGATCACGGCGCAGATCGCCTCGCCGAAGCGCTCGTCGGGCACGCCCACCACGATGGCGTCACGCACCCCGGGGTGGAGCTTGACGACCTCTTCGACCTCCTCGGGGAAAACCTTCTCGCCTCCGGTGTTGATGCACACCGAGCCTCGGCCTAGTACCTGAAGGGTTCCGTCGGCGTCGACGGTGGCGTGGTCGCCGGGGATCGAGTAGCGGGCTCCGTCGATCATCCGGAAAGTGCTCGCCGTCTTGTCGGGATCCTTGTAGTACCCGACCGGATTGCGGCCTCGGACGGCGAGCAGGCCGACCTCGCCCGAGCCCGGCGCCACGTCCCGTCCGTCGTCGCCGATGACCCGGGCGTTGCGGCCGAGCACGAAGCGCGCCGTCCTCGCTCGACCGTCGGAGCCCGAGATCGACCTTCCCATGCCGAGCGCCTCCGAGGAGGCGAACGAGTCGACCAGGAGCATGCCGGGATGGTGGGCGAGCAGGCCCTGCTTGGTCGGCTCGCTCCACATCACCCCCGACGAGATCACCACGCGGAGGCTGGAGATGTCCCACCGCCCGGGCGCCTCGTCCAGCGCTCGCAGGATGGGCTTGGCGAAGGCGTCGCCCACGATCGAGGTGTTGTTGACCCCTTCAGCGGCCACGGTCGAGAGGAACTCTTCGGGATCGAAGGCCCGTCCGGGCAGCAGGACGACCGATCCACCGACGTTCAGACCGGTGAAGGCGGTGAAGGCGCCGGTGCCGTGCATGAGCGGACAGGCGGGGAGGAACACCGGACCCACGTCCCCGATGGCGGCTCGCACCCCGGCGCGACCGGCCTTCTCGTCGTGCTTGATCGGCGCGGCGGCGTTGAGCGCCGCGAACAGGTCGTCCTGGCGCCACATCACGCCCTTGGGCATTCCCGTCGTGCCGCCGGTGTAGAGGAGGTACAGGTCGTCGCCGCTGCGCCCCCACGGCGCGGTCACCACCTCGGACGCCGACCTGGCCCCGTCCTCGTAGGCGAGGGCCCAGTCGGGACGGGGGCCCGATCCGTCGTCCACCCACAGCCAACCCCTGACCCGCGGCAGGCGGGCGCGAAGGCGCTCGATCCGCTCGCTGAAGACGCCGTGGAAGACGACCGCCACCGCGTCGGCGTTGTCCCAGAGGTAGACGAGCTCGTCGTCGCCGTAGCGGTAGTTGGTGTTCACCGGGACGAGGCCCGCCTTGAAGGCGCCGAACACCGACTCGAGGTACTCGGGGCTGTTGTAGAGGTACTGCGCCACCTTGTCCTGAGCGCCGGCGCCGAGATCGAGCAGCGCCTGGGCCACACCGTTGGCCCGCCGCTCGGTCTCGGCCCACGACTGCCGGCGGTCGCCCTGCACCAGCGCAGGAGCATCCGGCACGGTCTCCGCCACGACTTCCCACACGTCGGCAAAGTTCCAGTTGCTCACGCCGGGCGATCCTAGAGGCGCGACGCCGATACGCTGAGCCGGCGTGGATCTGGAGCTGCCAGGGGAGAGCCATCCGCAGCGGATCGCCGTGCGGTCCTGGCTCGAGGAGCATCCCTATGCGGCCGGCCGTCCGCTGGCCGAGGCTGGCTACGTCGCCCCGCACTGGCCGCGGCCCTGGGGGCTCGACGCCGATCCCATCGCCCAGCTGGTCATCGACGACGAGCTGCGGCGCGCCGGCGTGGCCCGGCCCGTCAACCCGATCGGCATCGGATGGGCGGGTCCGACGCTGCTGCACGCTGGCACGCAGGACCAACAGGACCGGTACCTCATGCCGATGCTGGCGGGGGAGGAGCTGTGGTGCCAGCTGTTCAGCGAGCCGGGGGCGGGCTCGGACCTGGCCGACCTGTCCACCCGGGCGGAGCGGGACGGCGACACCTATGTGGTCTCCGGCCAGAAGGTGTGGACCTCGCTGGCGCACCTGTCGCGTTTCGGGATCCTTCTCGCCAGGACCGACGTCGACGTCCCGAAGCACCAGGGGATCTCCTATTTCGTGTGCCCGATGGACAGCCCCGGTATCACGATCCGGCCCATCGTGGAGATGACCGGCGTGCACCTGTTCAACGAGGTCTTCCTCGACGAGGTGCGCATCCCGGTGGAGAACCGCGTGGGTGCGGAGAACCAGGGGTGGGCGCTGGCGAAGGTGACCCTCGGCAACGAGCGGGTGTCGCTGTCGGGGGAGGGCGCCCTGTGGGGACGCGGTCCGACCGCGGCCGACCTGCTGGAGCTGGCCCGGAAGGCGGGCGGCGTCGCCGATCCGAACCTGCGCCAGCGCCTGGCGCAGCTCCACATCGAGGCCGAGGTGCTCCGCCTGATACGGCTCCGCACGGTGACGGCGGCCGTCAAGGGGCGCCAGCCAGGCCCGGAGGCATCCGTGCGCAAGGCGCTCGCCGACGAGCACGGTCAGCGCATCATGGGCCTGGCCAAGGACCTGTCCGGAGCGCACGGCATGCTGGCGGCATCGGGCCCGTTCGGCTCGACCGACGCTCAGTGGTCCTACGGCTATCTGTTCTCCCCGGCTCTCACGATCGGTGGTGGCACGTCGGAGGTCCAGCGCAACATCATCGCCGAGCGGGCGCTCGGACTGCCCCACGACACCGACCTCGAGGCGGGCAGGAGCTGGGCCGAGTCCCGGAGGCCGGCGCGGGCCTGAGCCCGGGCGCAGACCCTTCTCAGCGAAATGCTCCCGAGCCGCTCAGCAGCCCCCGCTCCCACCTCCACGGGGTGAGCAGCGCCGCCCGCGGGTAGTCCTCGAACAGCCAGCGGGCGAAGGCGCGGCGGGTCCAGTCCGAGCTCGCGGCGACCCGGACGGCGCCGCGGGCGCCCTTGCGGTGGCGGAGGACGCGTGACAGGGCGACGGACAGGTGATGGTCGGGGGCGAGGTTGCGGGCCACATCCCGGCGGTAGCGGCTGGCGACCCGAGCGGGATCTCCGCCCCGACCGGCGAGGATGGCGTCGGCGGCCAGCACCCCCGTCTCCAGGGCCTGGGCGATGCCCTCTCCGGTCATCGGATCGGTGGCCCGGGCGGCGTCCCCGGCGAACAGCACCCTGCCGCCCGCCGCCGTGAGCTGGGTGGTCGTGACCCGTGCGGGGATGGGCCAGGCCCGGTGCGGTGACTCGGCCGCAGCGGCGGGGCCGAGCACGGCGCGCAGCGGCGACCGGTCGACCAGCCCCGACCAGACGGCGGCCATCTCGCCCGTGGGTCGCCCCGCCTGTCGGGGCAGGCCGAAGCCGACGTTGGCCCGGCCGTCGGGAAGGGGAAACGACCAGGCGTAGCCGGGGAGGAGGTCAGGCTCGAACCACACCCACATGTCGGCCGCGTCGGGGCCGACATTGGCGAAGTACTGCCGGAAGGCGTGCCACTCGCCCAGGTAGCCGGGCTCCTCGCCCTGGCCCATGGCCTTGCGGAGCGGGGACCACATGCCGTCGGCACCGATCGCGTACTGAACGGTGATGGCGTCGGTCCCGTCCGCCTCCAGGACGACGGCGCCGGCGGCCAGCTTCGCCGCCCTGAGCCCACAGCCGTCGAGGACGGTCGCGCCGGCGTCGCGGGCGAGCCCGACCAGGGCGGCGTCGAGGTCGCGGCGCTGGGCGACGGCGGCGTAGGTGCCGTTGCCGCGGGGGAAGGGCAGCCGGGCCACCCGGCCCGAAGGCGACCGGACGACGATGTCGTCCACCGGCTGCCAGGAGGCCACCGTCTTGGGGTCGAGCCCGAGGCGGTCGAGGCGGCGCAGGGCGCCGGTGGTCAGGCCGTCGCCGCAGCACTTGTCCCGCGGGAAGCGGGCCCGGTCGAGCACGACCACGTCGTTGCCGGCCCGGGCCAGCTGAGCCGCCGCCGCCGCCCCCGCGGGGCCGGCGCCCACGACGGCGACGTCGGCATCGAGCATCGACCGAAGGCTACGTCGTCACGGCTCCGTTGCCCGCCGTGGAGGGCCGCATTCCCGATCCTCCTGCCGGCCGCCGGCCCCACCTCGGCGCCCGCGGGGGTCAGCGCCCGAGCGCGGTCTCCAGGGCGCGAGGGAGCTCCGGATGCTGAAACTCGTAGCCGGTCGCTTCCAGCCGGGCCGGTCGGACCCGCTGGCTCGCCAGCAGGGTCTCTCGCGCCATCTCCGACCCGAGGGCGGTCGACAAGGCGAAGGTGGGTGCACGCAGCAGCGTCGGGCGGCCGAGCGCGGCGCCGAGGACACGGGTGTACTCGGCGTTGGTCACGGGGTTGGGGGCGGTGGCGTTGAGCGCGCCCTGAACGGCCTCGTGGGTGAGCGCGTGCACGATGGCGCCGACCTCGTCGTCCAGCGAGATCCAGCTGACGTACTGGCTGCCCGGACCCAGCTGGCCGCCGAGACCGAGCTTGAACAGGGGCAGCTGCTTGCCCAGAGCGCCGCCTTCGGCGCTCTGCACGATGCCCGAGCGCAGGTGCACGACCCGAATGCCGACCTTCTCGGCCGGAGCGGTCGCCGCTTCCCAGGCCTGGACGAGCTCGGCCAGGAAGCCGGTGCCCGGCGCGCTGGCCTCGGTGAGCACCTCGTCGCCCCGGTCGCCGTAGTAACCGATGGCCGACCCGCTCACCATGACCGCGGGGCGTCGCTCCAGCTGGGCCAGGGTGGTGGCGAGCAGTGTCGTCCCGTCCACGCGACTGTCGCGGAGCCGGGCCTTGTAGGCCGGCGACCAGCGGCGGGCGAGGCTGGGTCCCGCCAGGTGGACGACGGCGTCGACGCCCTCCAGGGCCGGGGTGTCGATGGTGCCGGCCTCGAGGTCCCAGTTGACGTCACCGGAGCCGGTTCGGGCTCCGCCGGACCGGCGCACGAGCCGGCCGACCTCATCGCCCCTCGTCCGCAGGGTGCGGACCAGTGCCGTGCCGATCAGACCGTGAGAACCGCTGACGAGGACCCGCATGGGTGCCATCGTCGCGCCGCAGCGCCGACGGGCCCACCTCGTCCGGCCGCTCGATCAGGACGGGCTGCCGGCGCGTTCGAGGGCCCGCCGCACGCAGGCGGCGAAGGCGTCGGGGTGGGTGAGGTGGCCGCCGTGGCCCGCGCCTTCGACCTCCACCAGCTCGGCATCGGGGATCAGATCGGCGAAGGCCTCTGCTGCGCGTCGGTGATGCGGTGCGGACAGCTCGCCTCTGGCGATGACGACGGGCACCGACACCCGGGCGGGGTCGAAGGGCGCGCCGTCGTCGCGCATCGACGTCATCTCGGCGACCAACGCCGGACCCTCGTCTCGCCGGCGGGCCCGGGTGCGGTCCGGAAGGCGCTCCCAGCGGGCGTCTCCGATCATGCGGCGCATGAACGTCTCGGCCGCGTCGTGCGGTCCGCGGGCGCCGGCGGCGGAACTGCCGGCGCTCCGCTTGGGCCACCACGGCAACCACGGCGCGGGCGGCTCGTAGGCGACGACGGCGCGGATCTGCTCAGGCCGGCGGCAGGCGGCGGCCAGAGCCATCGTTCCCCCGTAGCTGTGGCCGGCTGCCACTGCTGGGCGGCCGGCAAGGACCGCGAAGAGATCGTCGACGTGCTCTCCGAGCGTGCGCGCCAGCGGCAGCGCCTGGCGGGAGCGGTGGTAACCGCGCCGGTCGTAGGTGAGCACCCGCAGGTCGCTCAGACGAGTGACGACCCGGGAGAAGCTCGGACCCCGGTCCATCGACCCGTGAACGAGCACGACGAGCGCCGCCGGCTCGGACGCAGGTTCGCGTTCGTCCACGTGGAGGCCCGAGGGCAGGAGCGGCACGTCCGTCGTGCTACCACCCCGCCCGGCCGAGCCGCCAAGCGTCGCTCGGCTAGTCTCCTGACACTCGCGTCAGGAGGTGGCTCCGTGCGCTTCATCGACAGTGACGGCCATGTGCTCGAGCACCCCGACGGGATGCTTCGCTACGCCCCGAAGGGCTACGAGCACCGGATCTGGCACATCGAGACCGATGACAGGGGCCGCGAGTGGGCGGTCATGGACGACCTGCGCCTG
Organism: Acidimicrobiales bacterium; assembly: GCA_051984395.1. Classification (GTDB taxonomy): domain Bacteria; phylum Actinomycetota; class Acidimicrobiia; order Acidimicrobiales; family AC-9; genus AC-9. Next base: position 8,775 of record JBPYEZ010000098.1, read on the forward strand.
CCCGCCAACGGGCTCGCCCTGGCCGGTACGGCGGGTATGTCGGACGAGGACCGGGGCAGGGCCCAGCGGGGGGAGCTCCGCTACACCGAGGTGAGGCC
>JBPYEZ010000099.1:0-2437 GCA_051984395.1 Acidimicrobiales bacterium
AAAGGCCCGCTCGGCCAGCCTGCGGGCCTCTGACACCGGGATGGGGCCGCCGCCCACGATGTGGGCCGTGCCCTCGCCATGCGCGGAGTGGGCGACCGCCTCGGCGGAGCGGTCCCACACCACGACCACGTCGGCCCGATCGGCCTTCCCTTTGCCTTTGCCGCTGAGCATCTTCACCAGGGCGTTGGCGGCATGCGCGGCTCGGGGCTCGGCGCTGCCCTCCCGGCGGGCCACCTCGCGGATGCGGTCGGTCTCGGCCTCCAGGCGGTTGACGATGGGCACCCCCACCACCGGGGGCAGGGCGAAGGTCCCCCACACCATGCCCGTGTCGTCTGTCCAGTGGCGGACCTGGCGAGCGGCCTGGTGGCGGCGGCCGAGCTCCCCGGCGTCGTCGGCCTTGAGCCGCCGGCTGCGGGCGGTGTCTCTGAACACGCCCAGGCTGGAGCCCTTGGCCAGGCGCACCAGCTCGTCCTCGCTGCCCGGCGCCGCCGCCTCGGTCTTGGTGATCTCGGCCGCCTGGGCCAACGACAGCTCGCCGGCCTGGACGGCTTGGTTGGTCTCCGGACAGTCCTCCAGCGCGGCCAGCGTGTCGAGGGCCTGGCGGGCCTGGCCGGCCGAGGTCCCCGAGATGCGGGCCAACCACTCGTTGGCCCCACCGAAGCCCCGGTGGGCCCCACAGGCCGCCGCCCGGGCGCCGGCGCGGGCTCTGGCCGCGGCGCAGGCCTTCTCGGTCTGGGCCAGCTCCTCGGCCAGCGTGGCGCAGTCGGCACCGGAGAACCGCTCCGGTTCGAAGCCGACCAGCTCCTCGCGCAGGGCCCGAGCGCTGACCACGGGGCTGTCGTTGGGCATACCACTCCTCTGCTTCCGGGCGCGCTCACCGGGCGCGCACGTCGGATGACACAAGGAGGGCGGTGGATGCCTCGCCCACGAAGGCTTTCCTGCACTCTACTCGAACGTACGTTCGATGTCAAGCTCTTCGTGCTTGTCGTATAGCTGACGACAGTTAGCAGTTTGGAACCTTCGTGGGATCCGCCTCGTCGCTCTTGGTATCGATCCACTGGTCTGTCACCAAGCCGGTCACACCGTTGTAGGTGACGCGGTCCCAGTTCGAGTCAGCACCGTACGGGCCGGTGATCGTCTCTCCTGTCATCTTGCACTGCACACCGACCATCGCACCTTCGGGAATAGAGCCCAGCGCTTGTCCCGAGCTGCTCGGTGAGTTTCGGATCACCACGCCTCCCTCATCACGTCCCACGCTCGCGGGGCGCGAAACTCATTGCTCAGGCGAACGCCCGTCGAGGAGGGCAGAGCGTGGAGCACATCGCAGGGCGGTTGGCGCAGATCCCCGGTGTCGTGGCCGTCACGCTGGGCGGCTCCCGCGCCACCGGCGACGCGCGTCCAGACTCGGACTGGGACTTCGGCCTCTATTACCGGGACAGGATCGACCCGGCCGACGTGCGCGCCCTCGGTTGGCCTGGCAAGGTGAGCGAGCCCGGCGGTTGGGGGCCGGTCGTCAACGGCGGCGCCTGGCTCGTCGTCGAGGGCCAGCGAGTCGACCTCTGCTACCGCGACCTCGACGAGGTGTTGGAGACGGTGGCTGAGGCCGAGGCGGGACGGTTTCGGATCGAAGCGCTGGCCACGTATGTCGCCGGCATCGCGACGTACGTCCTGGTGGGAGAGCTGTCGCTGTGCAAGGTGCTGTCCGGCACCCTTCCGCGACCTGCCTTTCCCGAGGCTCTGGCGACGAGCGCGCCGCAACGATGGCGGCAGCTCGCCTCGATGGCGCTGCACACAGCAACTACGCATGCCTGGCGAGGCGACGTGACCGCCACAGTGGCGAACCTGGGCGAAGCGGTGATCGAGGAGGCGCAGGCTCTTCTCGCCGAGCAGCGACAGTGGGCGCTCAACGAGAAGGGCATCGTCGCCCGGGCGGGTCTGGGGGCGGCCGACGATGTTCTCGCCAACCTCGGGTCGCCTCCTGACCGACTCGCCGCCGCCGTCAACGCCGTGAGCGAAGTGATCGCCACTCGCATGCCCACGGCCAACCCGCCTGGGACCCGGCCAACAAGTACCTGATGTGGACCGAGAACAGGTTCCCCGATGGCTACCGGTACCCGCTTCCTCCCGGCCCGGCTGCGTACGTCAGATCGCTGGCGCAGCTGGCCCAGCATCCTCCGGAGCCCAACGCGGACGTCACGCCCAACGGGGTCGCCGTGAGTCCACGACCCGTCCAGCAGCGGACTCGCATCGGCGTCTTCAAGGCCCGCTGATCGTCCGGTCATTGCGTCGACGCGTGTCGGCCGGGCTGAGGCCCGACCGCGCTCAGTAGACCCAGACCTCGGTGCCGATGGGCGCCAGGTTGTTGGACCAGATCCAGTCGATGGCGTCGTTGCTCAAGCGGACGCAGCCGTGCGAGACGGGATAGGGCGGGACGTCG
>JBPYEZ010000100.1:0-34356 GCA_051984395.1 Acidimicrobiales bacterium
TCGCCCGCCCGGGGACGACGAGGGGTTCGCCCCCGGGCAGGACGAGGGGCCGGATGACTATCACCAGCCCCGCCGCGAGCGCGATGGCGACCAGCCGACGCCGGATCGTCGCCCGTCGGCGGGCCGCCGACGTGGGGGGCCGACGGCGTCGCCCGTCGACGGGCTCGGCGCCGGCCAGCCGGCGCCGCTCGGGCGGCCGCACCGACTGGCGAGCGCCGACACGATCCCGTGGGAGGGGGTGGGCAATGGCGGCCATGCTCGCTCGCTCCTGGTCGAACAGTCCTGGTCCTGGTCGAACACCTGTTCTCCTGCCTCTCCAGGAGACCACGAACGTCTGTTCGTTGTCAAGGCGAAGATCGAACAGATGTTTCCCCCGACCCGATCGTCCTGGTACGCTGGGAACGCACGTTCGACGCCGCGGTCCGGGAACGGGCCCGGTGCCAGAGACACGACCAGGAGAGCGACCAGGGACGGCGCCCGCAGACGGGCTGACGGGAGGAGAGCGAGACCATGCCGGAGGCGACGCTGAGCGGCAAGCGGCGGGAGATCCTCGACTTCATCGCCGAGCGGCTCCAGGAGCGCGGCTATCCCCCGTCGGTGCGCGAGATCGGTGAGGCGGTGGGCCTCAACTCGTCGTCGACCGTCCACGCCCATCTGGCCACGCTCCAGCGCCAGGGCTTCCTGTTGCGCGACCCGACCAAGCCCCGGGCGATCACCGTCAGCTACGACCCGTCGTCGGGGGCGGCGGTGGCGAGCCGGCCGGTGCGGCACGTGCCCCTGGTCGGGGAGGTCGCCGCCGGGACGGACGTGCTCGCCCAGGAGAACGTCGAGGACCTCATGCCCCTCCCCCAGGACTTCACCGGGACGGGCACCCTCTTCATGCTCAAGGTGCGAGGCGACTCGATGGTGGGAGCCGGGATTCTCGACGGCGACTACGTGGTCGTGCGCCAGCAGCCCGAGGTCGAGCGCGGCGACGTCGTGGCCGCCGGACTGCCCGATGGCGATGCCACGGTGAAGCTGTACAGCCGCCGGGGGCGCAAGGTGGTGCTCCGGCCGGCCAATCCCGACTACGAGCCGATCGAGCACGACGCGTCCGAGGTGACCGTCTACGGCAGGGTCGTCACCGTCCTCCGTCGCCTGTGACCGAGCGGGGCGCGCTCGCTGATCGGGTCCGGGTGCCCGATCAGGACAGCTTGGACAGGGCCGCGTCGTAGTCGGCGCGGTTGCGCGGCGTGAGCAACTCGGGGGAGGCGAACGTGGCCACGACCGTGCCCGTCTTGTCGATCACGACCGTGGCCCGGTCGGCGCAGCCCAGCGCCTCGTTGAAGACCCCGTAGGCCCGGGCGACGGCACCGTGAGGCCAGAAGTCTCCCAGCACCGGGAAGCCGAAGCCCTGCTCCTCCGCCCAACGAGCCTGGGCGAAGGGGCTGTCGCAGGAGACGGCGAGCAGCTGCGCGTTCGCCGTCTGGAACGACGAGAGGTCGTCGCGTAGCTCGCACAGCTCCCCGTGGCACACCCCGGTGAAGGTGAACGGGTAGAAGACGACGACCACGTTCTCCTTGCCACGGAAATCCGACAGCTTCACCTTGTCGAACCCCTGCCTCAACTCGAAATCCGGGGCCTCCTGGCCGACCTCGATTGCCACCGACGATCCTCCATTCTGCGGGCCAGCATCTCGGGCCCCACGAGCGCAGGCTCGTCAGTCTATGGGGACGCCACGAAGGACCGACCACAGGGTGCTGTACACCGCTTCGAGCTCGGCCCGGCCGACCTTCTCGCCGGCGGTGTGGGCCAGCGTCGAATCGCCCGGCCCGAAGTTCGTCGCCGGCACGCCGAGGGCGCTGAAGAAGGCGACATCCGTCCAGCCCAGCTTGGCCCGCGGCGGCACCCCTGATCGCTCGACGAGCCCAGCCAGCAGCGGATGACCCAGAGCTGGAGGGGCCGGGTGGGAGACGGACTCCACCTCGACGGTGTCGCCTGCGGAGGAGTCGAGGGCAGGGGCGAGCAGATCGCGTAGCGACGCGAACGCCTCCTCCACGTCGCGGTCCGGGGCGAAGCGGTGGTTGAGCACGAGCCGGGCCCGATCGGGAACCACGTTGGGAGCGACCGATCCCTCGACGCCCACCGCCTGGAGCGACTCGCGGAACTCGCACCCGTCGATCACGGGCCGGCGCTCGTGGAACCCGGCGACCAGGGCCAGCACCGGTGCCAGACGGTGGACCGCGTTGTCGCCCATCCAGGGTCGAGCGGTGTGGGCCCGCTCCCCCACCAGCGTCACGACGATCCTCATGGTGCCCTGACAGCCCGCCTCGACCCGACCGCCGGTCGGCTCGGCCAGGACGGCCGCATCACCAGCCAGCACCTCCGGACGCTCGGCTCGCAGCAGGCTGAGCCCGTTGTCGCGCTGTTCCACCTCCTCGCACTCGTACAGCACGTAGGTCACGTCCATGACGGGGTCGGGCTCGCTCACGGCCAGCTCGCACAGGACCGCCACGCCGCCCTTCATGTCGGTCGCGCCCAGTCCCCACAGCGTGTCACCCTCGACTCGAGCGCCCTGGTTGCCGTTGGGCGGCACGGTATCGAGATGACCAGCGAGCAGCAGCCGCTGCGCCCGGCCCAGCTGGGTCCGGGCGACCACGGTGTTGGCCACCCGGTCGACCCGCAGCCAGGGAACCGCCTCGAGCAACGCCTCGACCCGGTCGGCGATGGCGGCCTCGTCGTGGCTGACCGAGGGGATGTCGACCAGCTCGGCGCTGCGGGCGAGAAGGTCCCTCACCGTCGGGCGGAAGGCAGCGCCGGCGCGCTCATACCGACACCCCGTGGTCGCGGAGCACGTCATTGAGCCGGGCCTTGTCGTGCCGCTCACCCTCGGTGAGCCGCTTGATGACGAGCACACACGGGATGAAGAACTCCCCACCGGGATAGCGCCGCGGTCGCGCCGCGCTGATGGCCACGCTCCACGGCGGCACGACGCCACGCCCGACCTCGGCGCCCGTCTCGGCGTCGATCACCGGGATCGAGGGATTCAGGATCACACCCTCCCCCAGCACCGCGCCCCGCCCGATCCGGGCCCCCTGGGTCACCATGCATCGGCTGCCGACCATGGCCTCGTCCTCCACCACCACCGGAGCCGCCTGCGCCGGCTCGAGCACGCCGCCGATACCGACCCCTCCGGAGAGGTGGACGTTGGTGCCGATCTGGGCACACGAGCCCACGGTCGCCCAGGTGTCGACCATGGTGCCGGCCCCCACCCGGGCGCCGATGTTCACGTAGCTCGGCATGAGGACCACACCCCGATCGAGGAACGATCCCCATCGCGCCGACGCTCCGGGGACGACGCGCACCCCTGCCGCTGCGAACCGCCGCTTGAGGGGGATCCGGTCGGCGTACTCGAAGGGCCCGAGCTCGACGGTCTCCATGGCCGAGAGCCGGAAGAGGAGCAGGATGGCTCGCTTCAGCCATTCGTGGACGACCACGCTGCCCTCACCGGTGACCTCGGCGACGCGAGCCTCGCCCGCATCGAGCAGATCGACCGCCTGGTGCACGGTCGCCACGGCGTCGGCGTCAGCCGGGCCCAGCTCGTCCCGGCGCTGCCAGAGCTCGTCGATGTTCGCTTGGAGGTCCGCCATGGCCGAGACCCTACTCAGCGGTGACGACCCCGACCGACGTGGTCAGCCGACACCCAGGCGACGCGCCACGAGGTCGAGCCGCTCCATCGGCTGCACCAGCGCAACCCGAACGTGACCCGCCCCCTGCGACCCGTACAGGTCGCCAGGGCTGACCAGCGCACCCCCGTCGGCTGCCAGACGCTCGGTGAAGGACCAGGATCTCGTCACCGGATCGTCGTGCTCGGCTCCAGGGGCGGGGGCCCACAGGTACAGCCCACCAGCCGGAGCCGGCACGTCGACTCCGATGGCGGCCAGGATCGACCGAAAGCGCGCCAATCGCTCCCGGTACCGCTGGCGCTGCTGCGAGGCATGGTCGTCGTCATCGAGGGCGAGCGCGGCGGCTGCCTGGACGGGGCCGGCCACCAGTATCCCGGCGTGCTTTCGCACCTCCGAGAGGTAGTGCACCAGCGCCGGGTCCCCGGCGTAGAAGCCGGCTCGCAACCCGGCCAGGTTCGAGCGCTTCGACAGCGAATGGACGGCCAGGACGCCGTCGAGGCCGTCCTCGAGGATGGTGCGGGGTCGGCCCTCCCAGGTGAGCTCGGCGTAGCACTCGTCGCTGAGCACGGGCACTCCGCGGGCCCGTCCCCACGCCGCCGCCGCTGCCAGGTCGTGCAGCGCCCCGGTGGGGTTGGCCGGGCTGTTGACCCACAGGCCCAGGGCCCGTTCGGCGTCGGCCTCGTCGATGGCACCCAGGTCGAGCTGCCAGCGCCGGTCGACCGGGACCGCCACGGATCGACAGCCCGCCAGGATCGCGCCCATCTCGTAGGTGGGATAGGCGACGCCGGGGTGCAGGACGGTGTCGCGGTTCGGGCTCCGCAGCCGCAGCCACCGTGGCAACGTGGCGACCAGCTCCTTGGTCCCCACACAGGCGGCGACCGACTCGACGGGGACCTCGACGCCGAACCGTCTGGCCATCCAGTCCCTGGCCGCTCCCCGGTACCGCGGGCTACCCACCGACATCGGGTAGCCGCGCTCGGCGCCCGACGAAGACAGGGCAGCCACCGCCGCGGGCGGTGGCGGGTCGGTGGGCGTGCCGACGGAGAGGTCGACGAGGCCTCCTTCGTGGGCGTCGGCTTTCGCTCGGGCGCCGGCGAGGCGCTCGTAGGGATACACGGGGGGCTGGAACCCCTCCGTCACGAGACCTCGTCCTGGCGATGGGCGTCGACCAGGAACTCGCCGAAGCGGGCCGCCTCGGCGGGGTCGAGGCGGGCCCGCAGCCTGGTGGCCGACTCCTCGTGCGACTCGACGAGCACCTCGGCCTCCCGATGGAGCGCGGCAACCACGTCGCCCCGGCTGTAGGGCACGACCAGCTCGATCGGCCGCGACAGCGCGCGCAGCCGATCGCGCACCGCCGTCAGCAGGTCGTCGACGCCGGCGCCGGTCAGCGAGGAGATCGCCACCGACCCCGGGTGCGACCCCGCCAGCTTGGCCGCCGCCGGTGCCACGTCCGCCTTGTTGAACGCCAGGAGCTCGGGCACCTCGCCGGCACCGATCTCGGCCAGCACCGAGCGCACGGCATCGATCTGCGCTTCGGGGTCCGGCGCGTCTCCGTCGACGAGGTGCACGAGGAGGTCGGACTCGGACACCACCTCCAGCGTGGAGCGAAACGCCTCCACCAGCTGGTGCGGCAGCTTGCGCACGAAGCCCACGGTGTCGGAGCACAGGACCTGCTCGCCCCCCGGCAGCTCGAGGCGTCGCGTGCGTGGATCGAGCGTGGCGAACAGGCGGTCCTCGACCATGACGCCCGCGTCGGTGAGCCGGTTGAGCAGCGTCGACTTGCCGGCATTGGTGTAGCCCACCAGAGAGATCGACCGCCGCCGCGACCGCTGGCGAGAGCGGCGTTGTGTGTGGCGGGTCCGGGACAGCTGCTTGAGGTCGGCTTCGAGGCGGGTCATGCGTCGCACGAGACGGCGGCGGTCGACCTCCAGCTGCGTCTCACCAGGGCCGCGGGTGCCGATACCGCCGGCCTGCTGGCTGAGCGTCTTGCCCCTGCCTCGCAGCCGCGGCAGCCGGTAGCGAAGCAGGGCCAGCTCCACCTGGGCCTTGCCTTCCTGGGTATGGGCGTTCTGGGCGAAGATGTCGAGGATCACGGCGGTGCGGTCGATCGCTGTCCGACCGAGGATGCGCTCGAGGTTGCGCTGCTGCGCGGGGGTCAGCTCGTCGTCGAACACCACGGTGTCGGCGTCGACGGTCTCCGACAGGCGGTGAAGCTCGGCCGCCTTTCCCTTGCCGACGTAGGTCGCCGGATCCGGGGCGTCCCGGCGCTGGATGACCCGAGCCGCCTCGTCTGCGCCCGCGGTGTCGACGAGCAGGGCCAGCTCGTCCAGGCCGGCCTCGGCCTCGGCCACACCGGTCGGCGCCATGGCCACACCGACCATCACGATCCGCTCCCTGAAGGTGCGCTCGATCAGGCTCAAGGAAGGTCCACCTCGACGGTGCAGATCCGTCGCACGGGGCCGGCCAGCACGACTCCACGACCATTCAGACCGACCTCGTGGGTGCCTCCCGGGCTGTGCACCAGCACCCGGTCGCCCACCACACCCCACGCCCGCGCCGCCGCCGCAGCCGCGCAGCTGCCCGTGCCACACGCCAACGTCTCGCCCACTCCCCGTTCCCAGACCCGCAGGGCCAGCTCGCCGGCGGCCGGACCGACGGCGACGACCTCGACGTTGATGCCGTCGGCGTAGGCGTCCTGGACAGACGATCCGGCGCTGGCCACGTCGACCGCGTCGAGATCAGGGCCGAGCAGGACCAGGTGGGGGTTGCCGACGTTCACCGTCCGCGCCCGCCAGCCCCCGTCGGGAAGGACGGGCTCCAACGCCCCCACGTCCGCCTCGGCGCCCACCTCGGCCCCGCCCATGTCGACACTCACCTGCATCGAGCCCGCCTCTTCGTCGGGGCGGACGGTCACCGTCCGGGGACCGGCCAGGGTGCGGATGACGAACGTGGGCCCCGATGCCAAGCCCGCGTCCACCGCCGCCTGAGCCAGACAGCGGACACCGTTCCCGCTCATCTCGGCGATGCCGCCGTCGGCGTTCCGCAGCTCCATGCACAGCGCGGCGCCCCCGTCGCCAGGACCTCCCCGCGTCGCCCGGATCACCCCGTCGGCCCCCACGCCGGTGTGTCGATCGCACAAGGACCGCGCCGTGGCGGCGTCGAGCCGATGACGGTTGTCGGGGTCCAACAGCACGAGGAAGTCGTTCCCCTGGCCATGATGCTTGGTCAGGCGGAGGACGGGCATCGGATCCAGTGTTCCAGCAGGCTGGGGACAGCGGCGAGCGGATTGGCCTGGCCGTCCCGATCGACGGGTTCGATCCAGGTGATCCGGGGATCGCGTCCGAACCAGGCCCGTTGCCGGCGGGCGAACGACCGGGTCCGGCGGATGCTCTCGGCCGTCGCCTCCTCCAGCGGCACCCCATCCTCCACGTGGGCGAGCAGCTCCCGGTAGCCCAGCGCCTGGCGGGCGGTGCGGGACAGCTCGGCGGCGGCCAGCAGGCGCACCTCGTCGAGGAACCCGGAGCCCAGCTGGTCCCAGAACCGCCCCTCGATGCGCCGGGCGACCACGTCCGCCGGCAGCCGCAGCCCGACGAGCCGGAACCGCGAGGCGGGGTAGGCGGACAGTCCCGGTCCGAAGGAGGAGAACCGCCGTCCGCTGCCCACCGTCACCTCCAGAGCTCGGACGACTCGTCGGCGGTTCGACGGCCGCATCCTCTCCGCCGCCACAGGGTCGAGATCGGCCAGCCGGGCGTGCAGGCTTCCGACGCCGCCGGGGCGGTCGGCCTCGGCCTCCAGCTCGGCCGCGAGCTCGGGCCACTGGCCCGGCAGTTCGAGGTCGTCGACCACGGCCTGGAGGTAGAGGCCGGTGCCGCCGACGAGCAGGGCGCGATGACCCCTGGCCTCGATGCCCTGGAGGGCAGCGCGGGCCTCGGCCTGGAACCGGCTCACCGAGTAGTCCTCAGACGGGTCGGCCAGATCGAGGAGATGGTGGGGAACCTCGGCCCGCTGGGCCGGTGTGGGCTTGGCCGTCCCGACGTCCATGCCGCGGTACACAGACATCGAGTCGACCGAGACCAGCTCGAGATCGGGCCGGCGCCGGGCGGCCTCGAACGCCACTGCTGACTTGCCGGAGGCCGTCGTGCCCACGAGGGCCAGGTGCGGGCCGGCCGGCTCGGGCGCCCCTGTCATCTCGGGTCCCAAGCTACCCGGACACCGCCGGGCCGGGTGCGACCGAGGCCTCCGCCGCGTGTCACGATGACATGGTGCAGCCCGATCAGACTCTCCAGATCAAGCCCGGCACGAGCTGGTCCGAGGTCTACGACCGCTGTCGGACCATCGCCCCCGAGGCGTTTGGTCCCGACGGCGTCCGCAACCTCTGGGGGAGCGAGTGGCGTGACAGCGGCACCGCTCTCCGCTCCGTGTCGTCCATCGACGGCAGCGCCATCGCCGGGCCGCCGATGCTCGAGCCCGAGGAGGCCGAGGAGGCCCTGCGCGCGGCCGTGGCCGACCATCGGGCGTGGGCCGTCGTCCCCCTCGACGAGCGACGGCAGCGCGTCAGTGCCGCCATCGATGCCCTCGAGGCCAACCGCGAGCTCCTCGCCCTGCTCCTCGTGTGGGAGGTCGGCAAGCCCTTCCGGCAGTCGATGGTCGAGGTGGATCGCACCATCTCCGGCCTGACGTGGTACGTCGACAACATCGCGCCGATGCTCGAGGGGCGCCGGCCGCTCTACGGGCCGGTCTCCAACATCGCGTCGTGGAACTATCCGCTGTCGGTGCTGGTGCACGCCATGTTCGTCCAGGCCCTTGCGGGCAATGCGTGCATCGCCAAGGCACCGACCGACGGCGGCGTCTCCACCCTCACCCTGGCCCTGGCCCTGGCCCGCCGGGCGGGGTTGCCGGTGACGCTGGTGAGCGGGTCCGGCGGTCTGCTGTCTCCGGTGCTCGTGCGCTCTCCCGAGATCGGCTGCCTCGCCTTCGTCGGTGGCCGGGAGGCCGGCGGTCAGATCGTCTCGGAGCTGGTGCGCACCGACAAGCGCCACATGCTCGAGCAGGAAGGGCTCAACGCCTGGGGCATCTGGCAGTTCTCCGACTGGGACGGCCTCGCCGTCCATCTGCGCAAGGGCTTCGAGTACGCCAAGCAGCGGTGCACGGCCTATCCCCGCTACGTCGTCCAACGCTCGCTGTTCGACGAGTTCCTCGCCACGCTCCTGCCGGTGCTGGACTCACTGGAGTTCGGCAATCCGCTGGCCGTGCCCGATCCGGATGATCCGCTTCCAAACCTCGACTTCGGCCCGCTCATCACCGCCGGCAAGGCGACCGAGCTGGCCGGCGACGTCGAGGAGGCCATCGACCGCGGGGGCGTGCCGCTCTACCGCGGGTCGACAGCCCGGGGCCATTTCGTGCCCGGCCAGGACACGTCTGCCTACGTCCCGCCGGTGGCCATCTTCGACCCGCCCCGGAGCTCGGCCCTGTACCACGCCGAGCCCTTCGGACCGGTCGACACGCTGGTCGTCGTGGACACGCCTGCCGAGCTGCTGGCGGCGATGAACGTCTCCAACGGGGCCCTGGTGGCCTCGATCGCCTGCGACGACACCGAGATCGCCAACAAGCTGGCCGCCGAGCTCCAGTCCTTCAAGGTCGGCGTGAACAAGCCTCGATCCCGGGGCGACCGCGACGAGCCCTTCGGCGGCCGAGGGGCATCGTGGAAGGGCGCCTTCGTGGGCGGCGAGTACCTGGTGCAGGCGGTCACCGAGGGGCCACCGGGCGAGCGCCTCTTCGGGCACTTCCCGGATTACCAGCGCTACCCCCCGACCTGAGGGCGGGAGCCGGTCAGCCCGCCGTCACCGGGATGCGCGCCCGCTGGCGGATCGGGTCGGTCACCGCGACCAGCTCGCCGGCGAGGTGGTGGGGGGCCGCCGCGGTGACCCGGACCCGGGCCATGCTGCCGGCCGCCGGTGCGGACTGCGATGGAGCCTCGGGTGCGGGGAAGTGCACGAGCTTGTTCTGCCTGGTGCGACCGGTGATCACGTCGGGATCACGCTTGCTCGGCCCCTCGATGAGCACCTCCTCGGTCCGACCGAGCCGGGCCCGGTGCTTGGCCAGCGCCGAGCGCTCCACGACCACCCGCAGCCGGGCGAAACGCTCGGCTGCGATCTCCGCCGGCACCGCCTCCTCGGTCATGGCCGCCGCCCGCGTGCCGGGTCGGGGTGAGAACAGAAATGTGTAGGCGCTGTCGTACTCGGCCTCGGCGACCACCTCGAGGGTGCGATCGAAGTCACGGTCGGTCTCACCGGGAAAGCCGACGATGATGTCGGTCGTCACGGCCAGATCGGGGATCGCCGTCCGGGCCGCGGCCAGCCGCTCGAGATACCGACCGGCGGTGTAGCCCCGGCGCATGGCGGCGAGGACGCGATCGCTCCCCGACTGCAGGGGGAGGTGCAGGTGCTCGCACACCGCGCCCACCTCGGCCATGGCGGCGATGGTCTCGGGCCGAAGATCCTTGGGATGGGGGCTGGTGTAGCGGACCCGCCTGATGCCCGGGACGGCTCCCACCGCCCGCAGCAGATCGGCGAACAACGGCCGGGCCCGCGGGGCGCCGGCGTCGGCCCAGGCCCGCCCCGCCTGCCGAGCCACGTCGGCGCCGCCGGAGCCTCCGTCGGTGGCGCCCGAGCGTAGGGCGGTCGTGATGTCCCGTCCGTAGGAGTTGACGTTCTGGCCCAGGAGAGTGACCTCCACGGTGCCCGCTCGAGCGAGTTGCTCGACCTCGGTCACGACATCGCCGAACGGTCGGCTCACCTCCCGGCCGCGGACGGCGGGCACGATGCAGAAGGCACAGCTGTTGTCGCAGCCGATCTGGATCGTGACCCAGGCGGCGTGGGCCAGCTGTCGACGAACGGGGAGGACGGAAGGAAACAGGGCGCTGTCATCGGGGGGTGCCTCGTCGAGTATCTCCATGACCGGACCCTCGCGCTCGGCCTGCCGCAGCAGATCGACCAGCCGACCGACGTTGTGGGTCCCGAAGACCACGTCGACCTGTCCGGCCCGCTGCTGGACCAGGCCACGGTCCTTCTGGGCCAGACAGCCACCGACGGCGATCTGCATGCCCGGCCGGCGGGCGCGCACCGCCTTGAGCTGACCCAGGTGCCCGTAGAGCCGGTTGTCGGCGTTCTCCCTGATGCAGCAGGTGTTGAGGACCACGACGTCAGCGTCATCGACGTCGTCGGTGGCCTCCATCCCTTCGGTCTCGAGCAGGCCCGCCAGCCGCTCCGAGTCGTGCTCGTTCATCTGGCACCCGAAGGTGCGCACGAGGAACTTCCGGGTCACCGACCCAGGATAGGACGTCGCTCGCTCGCCTTCGGAGGCGTCGTCGGCGGTGGTGCTACTCCGTCTCGTGCCAAGCGGCGTGACCCTCACCGTCGCCTGGGGTCGGCGGCACGCGGTCGCTCCCGCCGCGATGCTCGACGAGCAGTCGTAGCGCGGTCCGACTCTGTCCGTCGATCTCGATGTCGGCGAAGTTCGGCACGCAGATGAGGTCGATGCCCGACGTGACCACGAAGCCCCGGGCGATGGCCATGGCCTTCACGGCCTGGTTGAGGGCGCCAGCGCCGACAACTTGCACCTCGACGGCTCCCGCCTGGCGGAGGACGCTGGCCATGGCTCCTGCCACAGCATTTGGACTCGATTTGCTCGAGACCTTAAGCACTTCCATGTTGCTGCCCCCAGCCAGGATGTATCGGCGGACGTCGTGCGCCGTGCGTCGTGCTTCAGCTACACGTCCCGGTGAGATTCGACGCCCTCGACAGTTGTCCCTCCTGTGGCTACCCCGCAAGGGGTGATGGCCGGCCGCCGCCGGGGGGAGAGCGACGGCCGGCCCTGGGAGATCACTCGCCGGCCCGGACCCTCGTTCATTCCTTCAACGAGATGGGCTCGTCGTCACGGGCGTCTTCGCCCAGTGGAACGTCCTGGGGCCCCGATCCCATTCCCACCTGTTGCCGGACCCGCTCGTTGAGCTCGACCATCAGCTCGGCGTTCTCGAGGAGGAACTGCTTGGCGTTCTCCCGCCCTTGGCCGAGCTGCTCGCCCTCGTAGGTGTACCAGGCACCGGACTTCTTCACGATGCCCTGGTCGACGGCGACGTCGATGACCGATCCCTCCCGGCTGATGCCCCGGCCGTACATGATGTCGAACTCCGCCGATTTGAACGGCGGCGAGCACTTGTTCTTCACCACCTTGACCCGCGTGCGGTTGCCGATGACCTCGACGCCATCCTTGATCGACTCGATCCTGCGGATGTCGAGGCGGACGGAGGAGTAGAACTTGAGCGCCCGTCCGCCGGGAGTCACCTCGGGCGAGCCGTACACCACGCCGACCTTCTCCCGGAGCTGGTTGATGAAGATGGCGATGGTGTTGGACCGGCTGAGGGTCCCGGTGAGCTTGCGCAGCGCCTGGGACATGAGGCGGGCCTGGAGGCCGACGTGGGCATCGCCCATCTCCCCCTCGATCTCCGCTCGGGGGGTGAGGGCCGCCACCGAGTCGATCACCAGCACGTCCAGAGCTCCCGACCGGATGAGCATGTCGGCGATCTCGAGCGCCTGCTCCCCGGTGTCGGGCTGGGAGATCAGCAGCTCGTCGATGTCGACGCCGATGGCCTTGGCGTAGACCGGGTCCATGGCGTGCTCCGCGTCGATGTAGGCGCAGACGCCCCCGTTGCGCTGCCCCTCCGCCACCACGTGCATGGCCAGGGTCGACTTCCCCGAGGACTCGGGTCCGTAGAGCTCCACGATCCGGCCCCGGGGCAAGCCACCCACACCGAGGGCCAGGTCGAGGGCCATGGCGCCGGTGGGAACGGACTCGATGGCCATGTCCACACGCTCGCCCATGCGCATGATCGAGCCCTTGCCGAACTGCTTCTCGACGTGCCCGATCGCCATATCGAGCGCCTTGTCACGTTCCACCGGATCCCCTCTCGTCGTGGCGTTGGATTCGGGCCTCACCCTATGGACGGGGTGTGACGATCACACTGTCGGAACTTCAGCAGTGTAGTTCCGAACACGTGTTCGGGGAGGGATTTCGTCGTCGGCGGCCGCCCGCCCCGGCCGGACGCGTCTGGACGCGTCTGCACCCGTCTCACGCCAGCGGCAGGGACGCCACGACCTCGTACCGTGACCCGTCCCGGTGTGGCGTGCTGGAGACGAGGGTCAGCTCGCTGACCTTCCAGCGGCCCGTCAGGGGCGTCCCCCGCAAGCGGCGAAGATCCCCCTTTCGCCCGCGGGCGCGCGCCAGGGTCAGGTGCCCGTGGAAGGGGCGATCGTCGGGCGGCTGGCCCACGGCGGCGGTGGCTTGGACCGCGGCCCGGGCCAGCTCGTCGAGGCCCTGAACGGGGACCTGGAGGATCCCCCGCCCCAGGCAGGCGGTCGCCGGTCCCATCTCGGCCGCCACCGGACCGGCGGGGCCCACGTCGATCCGGCCGAAGGCGTCGGTCGCGCCGTCGACGTCGACCTCGGCCACCTGTCCCAGGAACCGCAGCGTCACGTGCCACTGCCCCGGCGTCGTCCACCGCACCCCGGGCAGCTCGGGTCGGGCCAGGGCCGCGAGCACCTCGACGACGTCGGCCGGTGGCCACACGGCGACGAACAGCCGCACGACCTACCCCGTCGGCGGCGAGAACCACCGGTCGCGGAGCACGAACAGGTGACGGTCGGTGACGAGGTTGAGCACCCGGCGAGCCTGCCGGAAGCGCTCCGCCACCTCCCCCACCACCCGCGTGGCGCCCGTGGGCGACGACGCCGTGTCGCACGCCAGCCGGTACCACCGGCGACCGAGGTGCTCGAGCAGGGCAACCGGCCCCGCCGGCTCCACCGACTCGACGTGACCGCCGGATGGCTCGTTGCCGCTCGTCGCCAGGCGCGCCGCCCGGAGCAGGCGTGTCGTGTCGACGGGCGCCAGTGCCCGCATCGCAGTGTGATCGGGGAACACACCGGTCAGGAAGAGCGCGAGGTCACCAAGGCGCCGGTAGATGCCGACCCGCTCCGGCTCGGGCACGACCTCCAGCAGCGACGCCAGGCGCACGGGGTCCAGCTCGCTGAAGCGGCGACGGCGCCAGCCCCGGCCGGTCTGCACCCAGAAGCTCCCGCTTGCCACGTGGGTGTACGACGCCAGCAGCTCGACCAGGAAGAACCGCCGCATCGGATCGGCGAGGAAGTCGCGCAGCGCCTCCACATCGAACACCGCCACCCGCTGGCGCGGCCCGAGCCACTCGGGCACGAACGCCGCCTGGCGCAGGTCGGCCGCGCAGCGATGGACGGCCACGGCGAAGACGAGGAAGGGCGAGCCCCGCATGAAGGGGTCGGCCTCCTTCTCGAACCCGAAGACGGCGTCGAAGACCTCCGGGCGAGCGAGGAGCGCGTCGATCAACGCAGGACGCGAACGGAGCTCGGCACCCTCGAGCAGTTCCCCCGTCGCCACACGGTGACCGCTCGACAGCAGGGCGAGATCGGCGTCGGTCAGGTGCTCGAGGTACGCCGATCCCGTCACCACCGGCGGCGTCTGCCCCCCACGGTCACCCTCCCTCTGCGCCCGAACCAGATGACAGCAGTGGTTGTAACACCGGGGGCGCCTCGGCACAACGTCGCACGGCGGCCTTGGCGCCGCGGGGGTCCAGGACGTGAGCTCAGGCGGGCGCCAGCTCGAGCATCCGCCGGCGAAGGACGTCGAGCACCGAGATGGCGGCGAACTGCCGGATGCGCTCCCGATCGCCGGGAAGCTGCATCCGCACCGCCTCGACCGACGGGCCGGGACCGGCGAGCCCACACCACACCGTGCCGACCGCCACGCCGTCCTGCGGCGTCGGGCCCGCGACTCCTGTCACCGACAGGCCCACATCGCTGCCGAGGACCCGGCGCGCTCCCGCGGCCATCTCCCGCGACGTCTCCTCGCTCACCGCCGGTCCGACATCCACACCCAGCACGTCGCGCTTGACCGCCGTGTCGTAGGCCACGATCGACCCCCGCAGCCACCCGCTCGCACCAGGCACGTTCACCAACCTCGACGACACCAGCCCGCCGGTGACGGACTCGGCCAGTGCCAGGGTGAGCCCCCGCCCCTCGAGCAGCGCCCCGACGGCATGCTCCATCGACTGGTCGTCGACCCCGAACACCGTCTCGCCCAGCAGGGCGCGGACCTCCGCCTCCTCCGCGTCCAGCAGGGCCCGGGCCTCGGTCTCGGTCGCCGCCTTGGCGGTGATGCGGACCTTGATCCCCTCGATGCCACTGGCCAGGAAGGCAATGGTCGGGTTCCCGCCCGCCTCGTCGAGCGCGACCAGGCGTGGTCCCACGATCTCGGCCAGCTTCGACTCGGACAGACCCCACGAGCGGAGGGTACGGCTGAGGATCACCGCCGCCGCCGCGGTCCGGGCCTGGAGGTCGGGTATGACGGCCCGCTCGGCCATCTCGGTCATCTCGTGGGGTACGCCGGGGATGGCGTAGATCACCTTGTGGCCCACCGGGCACACGAGCCCGGGTGCGGTCCCCCGGACCTGCGGGATCACGGCCGCGCCCTCGGGCACCTCGGCCTGGCGCAGGTTGCTCACCGGCATCTCCCTGCCTCTCGACCCGAACATGGCCGCGATCCGCTCGACGATCGCCTCGTCGCGCACCAGGCGCACGTTCATGACCTCGGCGATGGCGTCCCTGGTGATGTCGTCCTGCGTCGGACCGAGGCCGCCACAGACGATGACCGCGTCGCTGCGCGCCAGGGCCGTGCGCAGCGCCAGCACGATCCGGGCCTGGTTGTCCCCGACCTTGGTCTGGAAGAAGGAGTCGATCCCGGCGAGCGCCAGCCGCTCCCCCAACCAGGCCGAGTTGGTGTCGACGATCTGACCGAGCAGCAGCTCGGTGCCGACGGCAACGACCTCGGCGCGCAGGGCGCCCGCGCTCGTCGCGCTCACCGAGCGCCCTTGGCCTGGGCGCCCAGGCCGGCCACAGCGCCCGGCGCGCCCGGCGCGCCCGAGGCACCGATGGGCCGGACCGGCTGGGTCGCGCCGCGCCGGTCGACCACATACTGGGTACCGGAGACGAAGGTCAGGGCGACCGCCGTCCAGAGGACGGCAACCACGAGGCCGTGATGGCGGGTGGCCACCGGAGGCAGCAGGGCCAACCCCACCGCCAGGTCCTGGGCCCACGCCTTCGCCTTGCCCGTCCATCGGGCCGGCACCGATACCCCGCGACGGCCGACGACGACCCGGTAGGCACTGATGCCGAGCTCCCGACCGGAGATGAGGGCGACCGGCAGCCACCAGATCTCACCGCGCCCGACCAGCGCCACGAGCGCACCGACCACGAGGATCTTGTCCGCCAGCGGGTCGAGGAAGGCGCCCGAGCGCGTGGCCCCGTGGCGACGGGCGACCCAGCCGTCGAGACCGTCGGTGCCGGCGAGGACCGTCCACACGACGAAGGTCACCCATGACGCCCCCAGGGCGAGCACCAGCGCCACCAGCACGGGGGTGGCCAGTAGGCGGGCCACGGTGACGGCATTGGCCGGCGTGGCCAGAGCAGAAGGTCCGTACGTGCCGGGACCGACCGACCTCACGGCATCGCCTCGGGTATCGACAGCCGGGACGCCTCCAGATCGGGCCCGGTCGCCCCCGTCACGACCACGTCGACGAGGTCGCCGGGGCGGAGCTCGGGTGGCACACCCACCACGCCGTCGATCTCCGGTGCCTCCCGGTGGGAGCGGCCGACACCGACCCGATCGACCAGCACCTCGACGGACGCGCCGACCAGCTCGGCCCGACGGCTGGCCGTGATCCGGTCCTGCAGCTCCGACAGCTCGGCCAGGCGCTCGCCGACCAGGCGGGCCGGGACCCGTTGGTCGAGGCCCGCCGCGTAGGTGCCCTCTTCCTCCGAGTAGGCGAAGAACCCGGCCCAGTCGAGCTGGGCCTCGCCCAGGAACTCCATCAGCCGGTCGTGATCGTCCTCGGTCTCTCCGGGGTAGCCGACGATGAACGAGGACCGAAAGGCCGCCGAGGGCTCGCGGGCCCGGATATCGGCGATGCGCCGGGCGAAGCGCTCACCGTCGCCCCACCGCCGCATACGGCGCAGGAGCGGCCTGGAGACATGCTGGAGGGAGAGGTCGAAGTAGGGCACACCGGTGCCGCAGACGGCGTCGACGAGGCGATCGCTCAGCTCCGACGGGTAGAGGTACAACAGGCGCGTCCGGTCGACCAGCTCGGCGACGCGACCGATCAACCCGACGATGGCGCCGGCCCGCCCGAGGTCCCGCCCGTAGGAGGCGAGATCCTGGGCGACGAGCACGACCTCTCGTACTCCGAGCGCCTCCACCTCGTCGAGCACGGCCGCCTCGGAGCGGGACCGCTGCTTGCCCCGGAACGACGGTATGGCACAGAACCCACAGGCCCGGTCGCAGCCCTCGGCCACCTTCACGTACGCCCATGGCGCGCTGGCCGGGGGCCGGCCGAGGTTGAGCAGGTCGAGGCTGGGCACCGCGGGGGCAGACAGGTTGACCGGTACCCCGAACCCGGCCACCCGGTCGGCCTCGGGCAGGGCGTCGGCCAGCTCGTCGCCGTAGCGCTCGGCGAGACAGCCGGTCACCACGACTTGCGCCCCTGGCCGCCGGACACCGGCCAGGGCCAGCACGGTCTCGATCGATTCCTCGCGAGCGGCCTCGATGAAGGCGCAGGTGTTGACGACCAGGAGGTCGGCGTCCTCTGGATGGGCGGCGGGGATCAGCCCGTCGCACTCGAGGGTGCCGGACAGCTTCGCCGAGTCGACGTCGTTCTTGGGGCAGCCCAAGGTCTCGAGCCAGTAACGCCGGGGCACCAGCTCAATCTACCGCCGCCACTCCTCCTGGAGCAGATGACCCCGCCCCTCAGCGGACGCCTCCTTGGCGCGCCTCAGGGATGGCTGGCTTCAACGACTGAGTGGATCCCACCCCGTACGAGCCAGTCGGTGCGCACGGTCATCCGCTTGGGGCTCACAGCGACAACCAGGTCGTCGAGTATGCGATTGGTGACGTCCTCGTGGAAGGCGCCCTCGTCGCGGTAGCTCCACAGGTAGAGCTTCAGCGACTTGAGCTCGACGATCGAGGCGGCCGGCACGTAGGTGATGGTGACCGTCGCGAAGTCGGGCTGGCCCGTCATCGGGCACAGACAGGTGAGCTCGGGCGTCTCGCACCGGATCTCGTAGTCCCGACCCGGGTGGGGGTTCTCGACGGCCACGAGCTCCTTCGACGGAGATGTCGGCACCAGGGCGACGATACCGGCCGGTGCTCGGTCTCAAGGCCAGCGCTGGGACTCGGGCCCGCCGGCAGGGGGTGCGGCACCACGGGCCACGAGAAGGCCCCGTCGGTCGGGCCCGAGCAGCAGGGCCCGCCCCGGCACCGAGAGCTCCTTCAGCATGTGCTCGCCGGCATCACGCACCCGCGGCGCGACCTGGGCGTCGCAGAAGCCGATGAGGCTCGGGCCGGCACCCGACCACGACGCGGCCAACGCCCCGGCGTCGACCAGCCGGCCGAGCAGCTGGGAGGCCTCCGGGAAGAGCGGGCTGCGGGCCGCCTGGTGCAGGCGGTCCTCGGTCGCCGCCCGAACCAGGTGGCGGCGGTCGGCCAGGCCGCTCACGAGCAGGCCCATGCGACCGAGGTTGAAGGTGGCGTCACGATGGCTCACGGTCGTCGGCAGCGCCTGGCGGGCGTGGCCCGTCGCCAGGGTCCGTGACGGCACCAGCACCACGAAGGCCAGCTCGGGGTCGAGGGCGAGGGGTGCGACCACCGGGGCGCCGGCGACGGTGGCCGCCGCGACCAACCCCCCTCGCACGGAGGCGGCGGCGTTCTCGGGATGCCCGTCCGACGCCGCGGCCACCGCCAGGGGGTCGTTGGCGCCGGCGGCGGCGGCAGTGGCCGCGGCCAGGGCGGCCGACGAGCCGAGCCCCCGGCCGAGCGGGATCGACGAGCGCACCGCGATGGCGAAGCGGTCGTGGCCCAGCACCTCCATGGCGATCCGCGCCGCCAGGTGCGAGGCGTCGGCCGCCAGCTCGGCACCTTCGCCTTCGGCCTTGACCGTCAGCCGAGGGGCCGCCTGGACCTCCACCTCGACGTACAGCTCGAGCGCCACCGCCAGGGTGTCGAAGCCAGGGCCCAGGTTGGCCGCCGATGCCGGAGCTCGTGCCCGCACCGCGTCAGGGTAGTGGCGATGGCCCTGCCGGGGGCCGCCTGCGGGGGCCCGGCGCGCCTACGAGCGCAGCGCCCCCGGCTCTTCGAGCCAGCGGTTCAAGGCGACGGTCCTGGCGTTGCGCAGGACGAGGACGTGCTCGACGGCGCGACGGACGCGGCGCTGCTGATCGGCGGTGATCGCCACCCTGCGCAGCAGGTAGTCGGCCTTGTCGCCGTGGTCCTCCTCGGCGTAGGCATGGACCTTGAAGTTCTCGACGTCGAGCCCGTAGTGGTCGCGCAGCCCCTCGTACATCATCTTGGCGTAGCCGGTGGAGGCGGCGAACCGCTCCCCCGCCCAGCCGAAGGCGGCCAGGCCCTCTTCGTACGAACGACGCATGTAGTACAGGCTGGTGAAGACCGACCCGATCGTCTCCGGCATGGGCCGGTAGGAGAGGAGGTCATCGTCGCTGATACCCAGCTGGCGGGCCCACTCGACCTTCATGTCGACGTGGTTGCGGTCGCCGGCGAACCCGGTCTCGTCGGCCAGGTTCTGCAGCCAGTGGAAGTGGTGCTCGCTGGAGTCGAGATCGAGGGAGTCGGTGTCGGGAGAGTTGGCCACCAGTGACCCGAACTCGGTCGTGTACCACTTCCCCAGGAAGTAGTACTCCTTCGCCAGGCGCTCGAGGAGCGGCAGCGACAGCCGGCCGTCGGCCACCCGCTCCCACACGTGGTTTCGAGCCGTCGCCACCTCGCCCTGCAGGGCCTCGAGGTCGGCCATGAACGCCTCGACCGGGGCTCCCTCGATGGCCCCGCCACGCCTGATGTCCTTGAACTCTCGGACGTCGGTCATGGCGCCGAGTGTAGAGTCTCTGTGACACTCGTGTCAGGTTCGTCGCGGAGCGAGGCCGGCCGGTGACACCGGAAAGACGAGGAGAGCGGATGGACGTCGATCTCGTCCAGCTGGCCGGCCGCGGCGGCTGCCTGGCCGGGGCCTGACCGGGCGGAGGGGACCCTGGCCGTCTATCTCAGCGCCACCCAGCACGACATCGTCGCCGCCGCCTGCGAGCGCCTGGTCCCGGCCGACGAGTCGCCAGGGGCAGCGGCCGCCGGGGCCGCCGACTACATCGACGCCCTGCTCGGCGCCTTCCAGTTCGATCCGCCGCGCATCTGGGCCGGAGGGCCGTTCTCGGGTCGAGCTGGTGGGGCATCACGGTTCGCCACCTTCCTTCGCCTCGACGCCTTGGACGAGCTCGCCTGGCGGACGCGCATCGAGGGCTCACGGGGTCTTCCCGAACGCGAGTGGAACGGGCCCGTGACCGGGTACCAGGAGCAGTACGACGAGGGGATCGCTGCTCTCGGCGCCGATTTCACCGGGCTCGCAGCAGCAGACCAGGACGCGCGGCTCGAGGCCGTGCCCGGCTTCCGCTCGCTGCTCTACGAGCACACCTGCGAGGCGATGTACGGACCCCCGGAGTACGGGGGCAACCGCGACCTCGTCGGTTGGCGGTCGATCGGCTTCGAGGGCGACGTGCAACCGAGAGGCTGGACCGCCGCCGAGGTGTCGGAGCCGTGAGCGCGGGCGACCTGGATGCGGACGCGGTGATCGTGGGCAGCGGGCCCGGCGGCGCCACCGCCGCCGACGTGCTCACCGCCGCCGGATGGAGCGTCATCGTGCTGGAGAAGGGCCGGAACCACCTGTTGGACCTGGCACCGCCGTACGGGCTCAAGGGAGACTTCTCCAACGACGAGATCAAGTTCGGGCGCCGCCACTTCCTCGGCCCGGATCCGCTGCTCGAGCCCCGAGCCTTTCGGCGGGCCGACTCCGACGGCGACCATCTGCTGCTGGGCGAGGTGAACAACCTCCCCTCCGGTGTCGGCGGCGGAGCTGTGCACGCCGACGCCAAGATGCCTCGCTTTCGAGAGCTGGACTTCCGCCTGTTGTCGGAACGAGGCCCGATCGACGGCGCGGATCTGGCCGACTGGCCCCTCGACTACGCCGACCTCGAGCCCTCATACGCCGAGGCCGAGCGACTCGTCGGGGTGGCGGGTGAGGGCGGCATCAACCCCTTCGAGTCGTGGCGCTCCGGGCCCTACCCCATGGCCCCAGGTCCGGACATGTACGGGGCGACCCTCTCTGCCGCTGCCGCGGCCAGGCTGGGCTACCACCCCTACCGCGCACCCACGGGCGTCAACACCACGAGCTATGACGGCCGGCCCGCCTGCAACAACTGCGGGTTCTGCGGGCACTACGGCTGCCCGATCCACGCCAAGGGGGATGCGGTGGCATCGTTGCGCCGGGCCCTGCGCACAGGGCGGTGCGAGATCCGGCCCCGGGCCATGGCCACCGAGGTGGTCCTCGACGGGTCGGGTCGGCGGGCCCGCAGTGTGCGGTACGTGGACCTGGCCGGCGACGGCCACGAGGTGGCGGCCGCCCACGTCGTGCTCGCCGGCGGCGCCTTCGAGACCCCCCGCCTGCTGCTGCGGGGCGGGATCGCCAACTCGTCGGGTCTGGTCGGGCGGTACCTCATGTTCCACTTCCAGACCTACGTGGCGGCGTCGTTCCCGTTCAGCCTCCACCCGAACCGGGGTCGGACGGTCACCCATCACCACGACGATTTCGTCGCCCCGAACGCCGAGGACCTCGCCGCCGCCCGGCGGGCGGGGCTCCCCTGGTTCAGTGGAGGCACGGTCGAGCACGGTGGCGGCACGGGCCCGATCACCGAGGCGCTCAACTGCCCGCCGGGTCCGGTCCACAAGCAGCTGATGCGCTCGTCGATGCTGCGCGACCGACTGTGGGTGTTCACCATGCAGGGCGAGGACATGCCCCAGGCCGTCAACCGCGTGGACCTCCATCCGTCGGTGCGCGACGTCCACGGCCTGCCGGCGGGCCGGGTGACCTACTCGCCACACCGCCACGAGCTGGCCGCGTCCGCCCACTGGGGACCCAAGCTGGAAGCCATCCACACCGAGGCCGGGGCGTCCTGGACGGCGACCACCACGTCTCCGTCGACTGATCCGGACTCGGCCGGCGCCCTGGGGTGGGCGCCGGTCAGCCGCCACGTCATGGGCACCTGCCGCATGGGAGCCGACGCCCGCACGAGCGTCGTCGACCCCTACGGTCGGTTCCACGACGTCGAGAACATGATCTGCGCCGACTCGTCGGTGTTCGTGACGTCGTCGGGCTACAACCCCACCCTCACGATCGTCGCCCTCGCCATCCGGGCCAGCAGGGCCCTGGCCGACAGCCAGCCGGCCAGGCAGGCCCGATGAGACGGCAGACTGCTAGCCGCGCGGCAGGCCGAGGAGGCGCTCGCCGATGATCGTGCGCTGGATCTCCGATGTCCCTCCGGCGATGCTGGCCGCCTTGCTCCACAGCCACTGACGCTGCCACGCCCCGCCGGCCGGGTTGCCGTCGGCCCGGCCCCAGAGCGGCGCGCCCTCCCCCACGACATCCAGGGCGAGCTGCGACAGGTGCTGGGTCATCTCGGTCCAGGCCAGCTTCACCCAGCTCGACTCCGGGCCGGGCGCCTCACCATGCTCGAGCCTCGACAGCGTCCGCCAGTTGTGCAGGCGCAGGACGCGCAGCTCGACGAACACCTGGGCCAGCCCGTCGGCGACGAGAGGATCGTCGAGCTTGCCGTTCTCGACCGCCAAGCGGTACAGGGCGTCGAGGCGCGCCTCGTGCAACACCTGCTCCTTGAACGGAAAGTTGGTCCCCCGCTCGTGGGCCAGCGTCGTGCTGGCCACCGCCCAGCCGCCGTCGAGGGCACCGACGAGGCGGTCGGCGGGGACGAAGGCCCCGTCGAGGAAGACCTCGTTGAACTCGGCCTCACCGGTGATCTGGACCAGCGGTCTGATCTCCACGCCGGGCCCCTCCATGTCGACCACCAGACACGAGAGCCCTCGCCCCCGCCGCCCCTCCGGATCCGTCCGGGCCAGGGCCAGGCCCCAACGGGCGAACTGAGCGTAGGAGGTCCACACCTTCTGGCCGCTGACCCTCCACCCACCGTCGACGGGCTCGGCCCGGGTGGCCAGCGACGCCAGGTCAGAGCCGGCGCCCGGCTCGCTGTAGAGCTGGCACCAGATCTCGGCGGCGGTGAGGATCGGCGCCAGCCATCGCCGGCGCTGGTCCTCCGTGCCATGGGCCAGCAGGGTCGGGCCGGCCAGGTTGATGCCCACGCGATTGACCGGTTGGGGCGCGCCTGATCGGGCGTACTCGAGGTTGAACAGCGCCACCTGCACGGCGCTGGCTCCCCGTCCGCCGTGCTGGGGTGGCCAGTCGATGCCCACCCAGCGGTCCGCCGCCAGCCGGGCCTGCCAGCGGCGCCCCCATGCCACCTCCTCGTCGATGGACTCGAACGTGGGCAGGGTCTCCGCGTGCTCGGCGAACCACTCCCGCGCCTGAGCGGCGAAGGCCTCGTCATCCGGATGCAACGAGAGGTCCACCGGTCTCTCTCAGAGGTCCCAGAACCGCTGGCGTCCGGCCGCCGCGAACGACGACTCGAGGCGTCGTTCGTCCTCCGGGGCGAGCAGCCGGTAGGCGTCCTCGCCGCGCAGCCGCATCAAGACAGCGTCGCCGCCCGTCCGGTCCGAGCGAAACTTCTCGTGGACGAGGGTCCGCTTCACGACCTTGTTGGTCGCCGTCGTCGGCATGGCGGTCGTCACCCGGACGTAGCGGGGTCGCCATTTGGGAGCAAGGTCGGCCTGGGCATCGATCCACTCGGCCAGCGCCTCCCCGTCCAGACGAGCCCCCTGTCGAAGCACGAGGCACGCCATCACCTGGTCGCCAGCCTGCTCGTCGGGCACGCCGTAGGCGGCGGCGACGACCACATCCGGATGCCGCGACAACGCCGACTCGATGGGCCCGCCCGGGAAGTTCTCGCCGTCCACCCTGATCCACTCGGCGGCGCGCCCGGCGAAGTAGAGGTACCCGTCGCCGTCGACGTAGCCGAGGTCACCACTCCAGTACCAGCCCCGCCGGGTCGCCCGGGCGTTGGCATCCGGGTTGTTGTAGTAGCCCTCGAAGGGCCCGGACCCGGCGGTGCTCACGATCTCCCCGACGCACTCCTCGGCGTTCACCAGCCGGCCCGACCCGTCGAACCGGGCCGACGGAAGGAACCGGCCGTCCTCGTCGACGACCTTGACCGCATCGCCCACCCTGCCCATGGCGCCCTGGGGCATGTCCGGCTCGCGGTTGACCGCCACACCGCCCTCGGTGGCGCCGAAGGCGTCGACCACCTCCACGCCAAAACGGGAGCCGAACGCCTCGACCACCTGCGGCGACCCTTCGTTGCCGAAGGCGATCCGCAGGGAGTTGTCGGCATCGTCTGCCCGCGACGGCGTATCGAGGACGTACGACAGCGGCTTGCCGGTGTAGTTGAAGTACGTGGCCCCGTACCGGCGCACGTCGTCGAGCCAGCGCGAGGCGGTGAAGCGCCGAGCGAGCCCCACCGACCCGCCATAGACGATGGACGGGGCCCAGCCCACCATGACTGCGTTGGAGTGGAACAGCGGCATGCTGACGTAACCCACGTCGTCGGGCCCGAGGCCCAGCATGATCCCCATGCGCGTGCCGGTGACCATGATCCGTCGCTGGCTGCAGATCACGGCCTTCGGGGCGTCGGACGTGCCGGAGGTGAAGACGAGCGCCCAGATGGCGTCCGGTGATGGATCGGCACCGGGATCGCCGTCCCCGGCCTCGTCCAGGGCTTCCTCCAGCGACCGGCCCAGCCGGGGCTCGGGATCGGTCGGGTCGGCGAACCGCCGGGAGACCAACAGGTTGTCGTCCTTCAGTCCCAGCCCGTCGACGATGGGCTGCAGCAGCGGCTCGTGCCGGGGCTCGGTCACGATCATGGCCACGTCGGTGTGGGCGATGTCGCGCCGGAGGCCCTCGCCCCGTCGGGTGTGGTTGAGGCCCACGATGGTGGCACCGACCAAGGCCGCGCCCCCCAGGGCGAAGAGGTAGTCGGGGACGTTGTCGAGCAGCACCCCCACATGGAATGGGCGTCCGGACGGGCACCGGGCGATGAACAGCTTGGCCCAGCGGCGGCACTCGGCGACGTACTCACCGTGGGTCCACACACGGTCCTCGAAGCGTACGGCGGGCCGCGGCGAGATGTCGGGGTCCGACGCGTTGCGGCGCAGCAGAGCCGCGGCGTTCGGGGCTGGCATCGGGGCCGCCCCTGGAGCGGGCGCGTCCCGCCGCGGGCCCTTCCCTGTAGCTGCCGTCGCTTCCGACACACTCTCTCCTGACACGGGCGTCACATTATTATGATCGCGGCGATGGCCGACCTCTTCGACGTCGTCGGCCGCCAGCGTGCCTGTCGGCAGTTCCGGCCCGATCCGGTGGCAGACGACGTCGTCGAGCGCTGCCTCGAGGCGGCCACGTTCGCCCCGAGCGCCGAGAACCGCCAGCCGTGGGTCTTCGTGGTCGTCCGGGATCCCGGACTGCGGGCCGTCATCGGGGAGCTCACCAGGCGGGCATGGCAGGGAGGAGGGCGACAGCACTCGGAGACCAGGTTGGCCTCGGGGCTCCTCGCCGACGTCGATCGCGGCGCCGAGGGCGGCGTGGCGGGGGCGCCGGTCCTCGTCGTGGTGTGCGGCGACACGCGGCTGGGCCTGGAGGTGACCCTGCCGGCCTCGATCTTCCCTGCCATCCAGAACCTGCTGCTCGCGGCCACTGCTCTCGGGGTGGGGTCGGCGCTGACGACGCTGCCGGTCGCCTTCGGCGGCGAGCTGCGCACGGCGCTCACGCTGCCCGAGACGGTGCACCCGCTCGCCGTCGTCCCCCTCGGCTGGCCCCTCCGACCCCTCGGTCCGCCCCGGCGCCGGCCGGTATCGGAGAAGGCCCACCGCGACCGCTACGGCGCAGGCTGGTGAACGGCTAGTCCTTCTTGCCGAGAAGGGGATGCGCCGGCATGCCCACCGGCTGCAGATGCTGACCGAGGATCTCGTGAAAGTGCTCGGCCACACCCTCGGGGTCCCACCCTCCCTCCTGCCACATGGCCGCCACCTGGCGTGGCGTCTGGAAGAGGGTGAAGGCGTAGCCGGTCCGTCCGAGGACCTGGCCGTTGACATACGACGCCTGCTCGGAGGCGAGGAAGGCCACGAGCGGCGCGTTGAGCGAGGGGTCCTGGTCCGGGGGCGGCTCGGTCCCCGTCCGCTCGTAGAGCCCTGCCGTCATGCGAGTGGTGCCCGCCGGGGCCACGGCGTTGACCGTGATGCCGCTCCGGGCCAGCTCGAGGGCCCACACGAAGGTCATCCCCATGATGCCGGCCTTGGCGGCGCCGTAGTTGGTCTGGCCGAAGTTGCCCCGCAGGCCGGCCGACGAGGTGATGTTGACGATGCGGCCGTACCCCGCCTCCCGCATGAGCTCCGCCGCGTGGCGGGTGCAGTTGAACGTGCCCTTCAGGTGGACGGCGAGCACTGCGTCGAAGTCGTCCTCGCTCATCTTGACGAGGGTCCTGTCGCGGATGATGCCGGCGTTGTTGACGAGGATGTCGATGCGGCCGAAGGTGTCGACGGCAGTCCGGATGATCCGTTCGGCGGCGGCGAAGTCGCTCACGGAGTCGTAGGACGGGACCGCCCGTCCCCCCGCCGCCTCGATGTCGGCGCACGCCTGGGCGGCGGCGTCGTGTTCACCACCCCGGCCGTCGAGCGACACCCCGACGTCGTTGACGACGACGCTGGCGCCCTGTTGGGCCAGACACAAGGCGATCTCCCTGCCGATGCCACGACCGGCGCCGGTCACGACCGCGACCCTTCCCTCGAGCAGCATGACGGTGAAGCTAGCCGCTCGGGGCAGACCTGACGTGCGTGTCGTATTTCGGCACTACGCTCGGCGGGGGTGGCGACCGGGAAGAGGCGGACCGGCAAGAAAGCGACAAGGGACACGGCCACCAAGGGCTCGGCGGCGAAGGCGCCGAGCGCTGCCGCGAGGCGGGGTACCGCACTCGCCCGACCGGGAAAAGACGGCGCCAGGTCGGGCTCGGGGGGGCCGGCGCGGGACCGGGCACTGCGGGCCCGGGGCCAGCGCACGATGCGCCGGCTGCTCGACGCAGGGGTGGAGGTGCTGCGCCAGCGGGGCTACCAGGCGGCGCGGGTGGACGACATCGTCAAGGCGGCAGAGACGTCGCACGGAACGTTCTATCTCTACTTCGCCAACAAGGAAGACCTGTTTCGCGCCCTGGCCCTGGACGTGGCCGATGCCATGCTCGGCCTGGCCGAGTCGTTGGGTCCGGTGGGACCGGATCGCCAGGGCTTCGCCGAGCTACGCGACTGGATGGGCCGGTTCGCCGACCTCTACCGGCGGCACCGGGCCGTGATCCAGGCGTGGACCGAGGCCGAGACGGGGGCGAGCGAGTTCGGTCGCTTGGGAACCGAGCTCATGACCCGGTTCACCCAGGTGCTCATCGACCGCATCGACCGGACGAACCTGGTCGGTGTCGACCCGCAGATCGCCGCCCTGGCCATGGTCGCCATGATCGAGCGCTTCAACTACTACCTGTTGAGCAGGCAGACCACGGTGAGCAGGGACCAGATGCTCGACACCCTGACCACGATCGCCCACATCGGGCTGTTCGGCGGGAAGCGACAGCCGGCCCGGGAGGCCGGCGCGGGGAGACAGCCGGCCCGGGAGGCCGGCGCGGGAAGACAGCAGGCCCGGGAGGCCGGCCGGGTGAAACAGCCGAACCGGCCAGCCCGGTCGACCCGAGCGGCCGGCGCCCGCTGACCCGGCGGCGCCGTGCACCCGAGGATCTCGGTCAGCGCCATCTCGACCAGTGCTTGGGACCTGCGGACGGACCTGGAGTTCTACGCCAGGGCCGGTATCGACCAGGTGGGCGTGTCCCTCCACAAGCTCGAGCGCCACGGGCTCCGCGACGGGACCGACGAGGTGGCGGCGGCCGGGCTGCGGGTCACCAACCTCCTGGCGCGTGGCCCGTTCACGCTGGCCGATCCGGGGAACTGGGACGCACAGCAGCGACGAATACTGGCTGCGCTGGACGCCGCGTCCGCCATGAGGGCAGGGTGCCTGGTGCTCACGACCGGGCCGGCCGACGCCCTGTCCTGGGAGGACGCCGCCGACGCCCTCGTCACGGTCCTGGCGCCGGTCGCGGCCGAATCGGAGCGACGAGGGCTCCCGCTCGCCCTGGAGCACACCAACTCGCTCCGGCCCGACGTGGGCTTCCTTCACACCCTCCGCGACACCGTCGACGTGGCCCGCGCGCTCGGCGTCGGGGTGTGCATGGAGGTCAATGCGTGCTGGGGCGAGCGGGGACTGGCGCAGACCGTGGCCGACGCCGCCGACCTCCTGCGCCTGGTGCAGGTCAGCGACTACGTGATCGGGACCCTGCGCACACCGGACCGGGCCGTCCCGGGTGATGGTGACATCCCACTCGCCCGCATCATCGGGCTGCTTGCCGACTCGGGCTATGGCGGGGTGTTCGACATCGAGCTCGTCGGCCCCCGCATCGAGGAAGAAGGGTACGAACGCGCCGTTCCCCGAGCGGTCGAGCGCGTCGAGGAGCTGCTGGTGGCAACGGGGATCTGATGGGCGGGGCTCCGTTGACTGGCCCGAGCACCCCTCCTACTGTGCCTGGCCAAACATGACACCAACGTCACCGAGGGCGTGAAGCACCGTGGATTTCGACTATCCGCCGGAGGCGGAGAAGCTCCGACACGAGCTGCGGGCCTGGCTGGACGCCAACCTGACCGAGCGCCTCCGCGGCGCCAGCTGGGCCAACGCCGCCGATGCCGACCACGAGGACGTGGCCCTGCTGCGGGAGTGGAACGCCAAGCTGGCCGACGCCGGGTACGCCGCCATCGCCTGGCCCGAGGAGTACGGCGGCCGCGGCGCCGGCGTGATGGAGCAGGTCGTGCTGGCCGAGGAGATGAGCCGGGCGGACGCGCCCGGCACCCTCAACCCCATCGGCATCGCCAACATCGCCCCCGCGATCATGACGCACGGCACCGAGGAGCAGCGACGCCGGCTCCTGCCGAGGATGCTGCGGGGCGACGACATCTGGTGCCAGGGATTCTCCGAGCCCGACGCAGGCTCGGACCTCGCCTCGCTGCGGGCGACCGCAGCGCGGGACGGGGACCACTACGTCGTCAACGGCCAGAAGGTCTGGAACACCCTGGGGCACCTGGCGAGCTGGTGCGAGCTGCTCGTGCGGACCGACCCGTCGGCGCCCCGCCACCGTGGGATCAGCTGCCTGCTCGTCGACATGACGCTACCCGGTATCGAGGTCCGGCCACTCGTCACCATCACCGGCGAACGGGACTTCAACGAGATCTTCTTCACCGACGTGCGGGTACCGACCTCGAGCCTTCTCGGACCCGAGAACGACGGCTGGCGGGTGGCCATGACCACGCTCACCCACGAGCGCGGCGGCGTCGCCGAGCTCCATCTGGGGCTACGCAAGAAGATCAGGACGCTCCTCGACCTCGCTCGGTCGACGACGATCGACGGGCGGGCGGCGTCGCAGGACCCCGTGCTGCGACAGCGTCTGGCCGGCGTGTTCGTGGAGGGGGAGCTCCTCAAGCTCCTCAGCGACCGGGCCCTGTCGGCGGCCGTGGACGGCCGGGAGATGGGCCCCGAGTCGAGCCTGGCCAAGCTCGCCTGGAGCGAGGCTGGGCGGCACCTCGCCGAGGTCACCGCCGATGTGCTCGGTCGGGTGTCCGCCGGCGGGCCCTGGGCCCGGGATCTGGTTTACTCGCGCTCGCTCACCATCGCCGGCGGTACGACCCAGGTGAACAAGAACATCATCGCCCAACGTATCCTGGGCCTACCTCGGTCGAGCTGACGGAGGATTGTCCATGCGCACCGCGGCAACTGATCTCATCGGTATCGACGTTCCCATCTTCGGCTTCAGTCACTGCCGCGACGTGGTGGCGGCCGTCAGCAACGCCGGCGGTTGCGGCGTGCTCGGCGCCGTCGCCCACAGTCCGGAGCAGCTCGACGTCGACCTCACCTGGATCGAGCAGGAGGTGAAGGGCAAGCCCTACGGGGTCGACCTGCTCGTACCCGAGAAGTTCGCCGGCGCCGAGGAGGGCGGGCTGGATCCCAGCCAGCTACGGAGCCTGGTGCCCGAGGAGCACGGGGCGTGGGTCGACGACCTCCTGAGCCGCTACGACATCCCGCCGGCGCCCGCCGAGGAGACGATCTTCAGCGGGATCGGCGGCATGCGCGTCGATCCCAGGAGCATGGCGCCGCTGCTCGACGTGCTGTTCGCACATCGGACCCGTCTGGTGGCGTCCGCTCTCGGGCCGCCGCCGGCACATTTCATCGAGCGCGCCCATGCCGCGGGCGTTCCGGTCGCCGCCCTGGCCGGGTCCGTCGAGCATGCCCGCAGGCACGTGCAGGCGGGGGCCGATCTGATCGTGGCCCAGGGGACGGAGGCGGGCGGCCATACCGGGTTGATCGCCACCATGGTGCTCGTGCCCGAGGTCGTCGACGTCGTGGCACCGGTCCCGGTGCTGGCCGCCGGAGGGATCGCCCGCGGGCGCCAGTTGGCAGCCGGCATGGCCCTCGGCGCCGACGGCGTGTGGTGCGGCTCGGTGTGGCTGACGACCGACGAGGCGGAGACGCCGCCGGTGGTCAAGGACAAGTTCCTCCGGGCCGGCCTCGGTGACACGGTGCGGTCGAGGTCGATGACCGGCAAGCCGGCGAGGATGCTCCGCACGGCGTGGACTGACGAATGGGAGCGTCCCGACGGTCCCGACCCGCTGCCCATGCCGATCCAGCCTGTGCTCATCGGCGACGCCATGCGTCGCATCCACCGGGTGGCCGGCAAGGAGGCCACCGGCGCCAACGACCTGGTGACGTACTTCGTTGGACAGGTCGTGGGCTCGATGGACGCAGTCCGGCCGACCCGGCGGGTCGTGCTGGAGATGGTCGAAGAGTTCATCGACACCGTCGAGCGCCTCGACCACCTGGTGAAGGAGTAGCAGGACCGCCACTCGCCGGCCGGCGGGAGCCGATCGGCGACCCGGCCGGGCCCGACAGTAGTCTCGGGTCGGCTCGCGCCGATGTGGGCCCACAGACGGGAGGCGACAGTGGCCTGGGACTTCTCGACCGATCCGGAATTTCAGAAGCAGCTCGACTGGGTGGAAGAGTTCTGTCGGACCGAGATCGAGCCCCTCGATCTGGTGTTCCCGGGAGCGGCGTGGTCGCGCAACCCCAAGGCCAAGGCCCTCGCCGATCCCCTCAAGCAGCGAGTCAAGGACCGCGGGCTGTGGGCGCTGTTCCTGGACGAGGAGCTGGGCGGTCCCGGCTACGGCCAGCTCAAGCTGGCGCTGCTCAACGAGATCCTGGGCCGCTACGGCTCGGCGCCGGTCGTCTTCGGCACCTCGGCGCCCGACACGGGGAACATGGAGATGCTGGCCGCCTACGGCACCGAGGAGCAGAAGCAGCGCTGGCTGCGACCCCTCATGAACCAGGAGATCTTCTCGGCCTACTCCATGACCGAGCCCCAGGGGGGCTCGGATCCCAACCTGTTCCAGACCCATGCCATGCGCGACGGCGAGGAGTGGGTCATCAGCGGCGAGAAGTGGTTCACCAGCCTGGGAGCCCGAGCCGACATCCTCTTCGTGATGTGCACCAACGGCATGTTCGTGGTCCCCCGTGAGACCCCTGGCGTCGAGTTCATGGACTACCCCGCCACGCACAACCACGTCCGCTACAACGACGTGCGCGTGCCGCTCGACCACCTGTTGGGACCGGAGGACGGCGCCAAGGTCCTGGCCCAGCGGCGCCTCGGTGGCGGCCGCATCCACCACGCCATGCGCACGGTGGCCCAGGTGAAGCGGGCCTTCGACATGATGTGCGAGCGCGCCCTCAGTCGAGAGTCCCACGGCAAGACGATCGGCGAGCACCAGATGGTCCAGGAGGCCATCGCCGACTCCTACGCCGAGATCAACATGCTGCGCCTCCTCGTGCTGTGGACAGCATGGACGATCGACAACTCCAGCACCCAGGAGGCCCGCACCCAGATCGCGGCGTGCAAGTACACCTGCGCCAAAGTTCTGCGCGAGGTGACCTACCGCGCCCTGCACAGCATGGGCTCGCTCGGGACCACCAACCTGACCCCCCTCCAGGCCATGTGGGCGAGCGCCCCCACCATGGCGATCGCCGACGGCGTCGACGAGGTCCACAAGGTCACCGTCGCCCGCAACGTGCTCAAGGGCCATCGTCCCCATCCCGGCCTCTGGCCCACGGAGTACCTGCCGGCCAAGCGCCAGGAGGCGAGGAAGAAGTACGCCACCCAGCTGGCCGCCGATCCCGACCTGGCGGCGTGGGCCGACCACGCCGAGCGGTCGATGGCGCGGGGCCACTGACCGATCCGGGTCAGGTCCCGGCGAAGTACTCGAAGTCGTCCATCAGCGACTCGTGACGCCTCTCCACGCCTCCGCGCGCCTCCGGATGGGTGAGGATGTGGAAGCGGTTGGCGGTGATGCCGCCAACGACGCACCTGCCGACGTCCTCGCCGGTCGTCGCTTCCTCCGGCCGTTGCGCCCAGGTGGTGGCCTGGCCGGGCTGCTCGGCCGCGCCTGGTGCCAGGCGACGAGACGTCTCCGTCAGGTTCGAGCGGACCTGCCCCGGACAGAGGATCGAGACGCCGATGCCCTCGGGTTCGAGCTCGGCTCGTAGCGTCTCGGTGTAGCCGAGAAGGGCGTGCTTGGTCGCCGTGTACAGGCCGAGGTGTACGCCGCCGGCCTGGGCGGGAGGCACGCAGCGCAGGGCCGCCATCGAGGCCGTGACCACGATGGCACGGGGCGGACCGCTGGCGCGCAGGCGCGGGAGGAAGACGTCGACGGCCCTGACGGCCGACATGAGGTTGAGCTCGATGATCCAGGCCCAGTCCTCCTCGGAGGCCGAGTCGAGGGGGCGGTCGGCGAAGACTCCCACGTTCGTCGAGAGCACGTGGATCCCCCCGTACTCCGACACGACCTGATCGGCCAAGGCCACCAGGGACCCGCGTTCCCTCCCGTCGACACCGGCGGCCATGGCGACCCCTCCGCGGTCCACGACCTCGTCGGCCACCGACGTCGCAGACTCGACGTCGATGTCGCCGACCATCACGCTCATCCCCTCGCCGGCCAGCGCGAGGGCGATGCCCCGCCCGATGCCACTGCCGCCACCGATGACGGCGGCCGCCCGGCCGACCAGGTCGACCGACATCTAGGGCTTCACCAGGTTCACGTTCCCCTCGCCGGGCACGAGCTCGAGGTCCACACCGACCAGCTCCCTGCTCTCGGCCTCGGCGAGCAGGCCGCGGTCCTCCATCCTGGCGTAGCAGCGCGTTCCGTCGGGCAGGTCGCAGACGGCGAGGCCCCAGTCGGCGCCGCCGTCACGGCCGTGAGCGACGGTGTAGGCAGCCATGGTCGCCCCGCCCGTGGCAACCTCACAGATGTCGCGTCGTGGCCGGGCGTCCAGACCCGACTGGATCTCGCTCGAGCTCGCCGGACGAACCGGTCCGGGCGTCGTGGAGTACGCGCCCGAGACGTGCTTGGTCATGTGCATCCCCACCCCGGTGACCAGGCCCATGGCACCGGGGTCCCGCCGGAGGACCTCGGCCATGGTGGCGATCGAGTGGGTCATGTAGTTGCTCCCCGCCCCCCCTGCGAAGGGCAGGCCCCCGGTGACGGTGGCACCCCGCTCGTCGTCCTGGGACAGCCCGAGCGCATCGAGACCGAAGTTGATCGAGCTGCCGAAGCAGCTGTAGAGGTCGAGATGGGCCACGTCGTCGATCCCGACGCCTGCCACACGCAGGGCCTCCTGCGCGGCGGCGCGCATGGCCGGCGACGCCCACATCGGATCGTGCTCGGCCACGTACACCGGATCGGTGGCGTAGCACCACCCCCTGGGGTACACCCGTCGCTCGGGCGGCACGCCGAGCGCGTCGGCCTTCTCGTGGCTTGCGACGAGCAGCGCCGCTGCCATGTCGACGTCCATGATCGAGACCATGTACTTCGTGTACGGGTACCCCACCATCCGGTTGGCGGGGCTGGCCGTCGTCAGCTCCTCGGCGCTGCGCCGCGTCGGGAACCAGGCATAGGGGTTGTCGACGGCGACCTCTGTCATGGGAGCCATGAGGTCGCCGAGCCGGCGGCGGTAGGCCTCCGGATCGGCGCCGAGATGGGCGCGCCGGGCGACGTCCCACACCGCGAACGTCAGCCAGGCCTGGAAGACCTCGTGGGCCACCTCGGCGGGATGGAAAGGGGCCTCGAACGGGAACGGCTTGCGCTCGGGGTCGGGGTAGCTCCATGCCGGCTTCGTCCCGGCCTTCCTCATCTGGCGCCGCGTCTCGAGGCATTCAGCCCCGGTGATCAGTGCCAAATCGGACTCTCCCCTGAGGACGGACTCCGCCGTGGCCTGCAGCAGCAGCTGGGGCGTGGTCCCCCCGATGCCCGAGTAGAGGCGGTGACGCGGGGAGGCGCCCAGCCGTTCCGCCAACCGCCCCGGCGGATCGTCGTACTGCCAGCTCTGGCAGTACACGATCTGCAAGCTGTCCAGCTGCTCGAGGGC
>JBPYEZ010000101.1:0-13703 GCA_051984395.1 Acidimicrobiales bacterium
GATCGAGAAGATCCACTTGTAACCCTCGAGGACGGACTGCTCGTCGGTGGGCGCGTCGGGTCCGTCGTGGAGCTTCTTCTCCAGTCCTCGAAGCTCGTCGAGCAGCTGGTGAAAGACGGCCCCGGTCTGATCGGCAAGCGCCACACCCCACCTCCTCCCGATCTCGGTTCGGTGCCGCGTCTACGTCGAGGGCGACCCGAGGATCGCACGTCCGGTCCGGCTTGGACAGCCCCGTTCAGCCCAGGCGCGCCAGATCGAGGCCGCCGACCTCCGAGGGTCCCTGGC
Source organism: Acidimicrobiales bacterium (assembly GCA_051984395.1). Lineage (GTDB taxonomy): Bacteria > Actinomycetota > Acidimicrobiia > Acidimicrobiales > AC-9 > AC-9. The sequence goes on from JBPYEZ010000101.1 coordinate 286, forward strand.
CGGAGTGGATCCACCGGGCCAGGGCGCGCCCTGTGGCCGGTGCCATGAGGATGCCGGTCCGGAAGTGGCCCGAAGTCATCCAGGCATTCGCCAGGCGGGGAACCCGGTCGACGACTGGGAGCTCGTCGGGGTGGGCGGGACGGAAGCAGCACCAGGCGTGGGAGACCGGTACCCCTCCGACGGCGGGAATCGCAGCCTCCAGGTCGCGTCGGATGCCCGCCACCACACCGTCGTCCACGTCGGGAGAATGGTCATCGGTGTCGAACGTCCCGCCGGCGAGGAGCCGTCCCCCGTCGATCTGGGTGATCAGGAGCGGGAGGCTGACCTGAAGGTCCAGGGGGACCGGCTCGGTCGCGACGAGGTGCCCCTTCACCAGCGATGCCGGGACCGACAGGGCGAGGTCGTCCGCGATAGGCGGCCCGCCGGTGGCGAACACGACAGCACCGGGGCTCACCGGTCCGGCCGTCGTCGAGACACGAACCACCCGGCCGCCCCTCGTGGTCACGCCGCTGACGCCGACGCCGGTCGCCACGTGACCGACGCCGCCGCTCAGCCGGGCGAGCCCTTGGAGAGGGTTGAGTCGAGCCAGCCGCCGGACCAGCACGCCGCCGGACCGCCGGGCCAGCTCGGGCACCAGGCGGGCGACGTCGTCGGCGCCCAGCACCTCCGCTCCAGGCGGGAGGTCAGCCGACAGACCCTGTTGCGGGTCGAGCTCCAGCCAGTCCATGTCCACCAGCCCGACGCCCCCCGGAACCAGGTCGTCGAGCTCCCTCCAGAGGGCCAGGCTCTGGCGGCCGAGGTCGACCAGGTCGGCGCGCCCGTCGCCGTCGTCGTGGTGAGCCTCCGGCACCAGCAGCCCGGCGGCTCCCCCCGTCGCCCCGGCGCCGAGCGTCGATCGCTCCACGAGGACAACCGACCCCAGGCCCGCCCGCTGGCAGGCCACGGCCGTGGCCACTCCCACCATCCCGCCGCCCACCACGAGCACGTCCGGGGTGCGCGGTAGCCGGTCGGGCAGGCCGGGGTCGAGCGCCGCCTCCTCGCCCTCGTCCAGCAGGTCTCGCCACAGGGGATGGTGGGCGGTCACCGTCGCGTCCGTCCCCGGCAACCAGTCACCGGGGAAGCCGCACCTCGACCCGCACTCCGTCGTCGACCGTCTGCACGTCGAGCCTGCCCCCGGCGCGAGACGCGGCGATGGCGAGTCGCGAGAGATCCTCGGCCGTCTCGGCGGCGGCGGTGGCGACGGCGACGGCCAACTCGTCGTCGGCCTCGATGCTGACACTCAGCTCGAGCCCGCCGCGGGCCAGGGTGCGCAGGAGCTCGCCCGCGAGCCTGGTGAGGATGATGGCGGTGGCGGGGTCGGCCGTGACCGGCCCGGTGGGGCCGGCGATCCGACCCGGAGTCCCCACGACCTCCCGTATCACCTCCAGCTCCACCGCAACGGCGGCGGCGAGGTCGGCGCCGTCCCCCCCGTCCCAACCAGCGGGCATGGGCATGGCCAGGCCACCAATGGCGTTCCATTCCCGTTCGAGCCGGAGCCGCTCGAGCTCCCACAGGGCGTCGGCAACATCGGCGACCGCGGTGATCGTCGACCCGCTCGGTGCCGCCTCCTCGTGGACCACAGCGCCCGTCTTCTTCCCGCCGGGTTGGGTCCGAGCAGCTCGTCTCTCCGCGTCCGCAGCGTGGCGCTGCGACTCCTCGGCCCGGCGGTCGGCCTCGGCCGCGTCGGCACGCGCTCGGCGCAGCTCCGCGTCGGCAGTGGCGACGGCCCGGGTGGCGTCGGTCCGCCGCCGCATCTCCTCCTCTGCCCGCGCCTCTGCGGCACGGAGCTGCTCCGCGGTCGTGGCCAGCTCCGTCGCCAGCCGCTCCGACCGGGACAGCTCGTCCGCCGCGGCAGCCGAGCGCCGCACGAGCAGAAACAGCAACACGAGAGCCGTGAGGCCAACCGCGACGGTCACGCCCAGCACTGCGGTCATGGAACACGAACGTAGCGTGCCCGGACCCTCGGGTGAGCCGGGATCATCGGCCCCGGTGAACCCACTCGGAACGCACAGCAAACTCTTCCGTGGGGCGTGTACCCCAGCTCGCCCCGGGGGTAGAGCGCACCAGTCATATGGACGACTCGACCCAAGGGGGAGATCGAATGCCACTTCGCACGCGTCGGCACATCGCCCGAGCGACGACTATCGGAGGTGCGGCGCTGGGCGCGGCGCTGGCTGCGGCGGCCGGGATCGGAGGAACCGCCAGCGCTGCACCGACGACGCCGAAAACGCTGCCGCACCACACGTTCGCGTCGGCGACGACCTCGACCACGAACCCCGACGACATCACCCTTCTGGCAGGTCACCTCTTCGTCGGCTTCCAGAACGGCATCGGACCCGACGGCACGCCCGGACCGCTGGGGCCCAAGAGCACGGTCGTGGAGTACCGGGCGGACGGCAGTGTCGCCCACACCTTCTCACTGGTCGGCAAGGTCGATGGTCTGACCGCGGATCCGCAGCACAACCGCCTCATCGTCACCGTCAACGAGGACCTCAACTCGAGCCTGTACGTGCTCCGCCCTGACGACGACCCGTCGACCCAGGTCGTCCACTACTCCTACGATCCCAGTCCGGCCGAGGCCAACCCGACGCCTCCGCCCTCGTCGGCGGGAGGCACCGACAGCATCGCCATCAGCAATGGCCACATCTTTCTGGCCCACTCCAACCCGGCCAAGGCGAGCTCGGCAGCCACGTACGAGGTCAGTCTCGATCCAGGGGCGCGTGTCGCCCACCTGCGGTCCGTGTTCACCGACGACGCCACCGCCACCGACGCGACGACGGGAAAGAAGGTCACACTGGGCCTGACCGACCCGGACTCCAACCGCTTCCTGCCTTCGGCCAGCCCCCGGTTCGCCGGCCAGCTGGCCCAGGTGTCACAGGCCGACGGCGAGGTCGTGTTCGTCGATCGACCGGGCAGCAGCGACCGGACGCTCACCAGTCTCAATCTCTCCAACCATGGCTCACCGTCGTCGCATCCGCCTGTCGACGACGTCGCCGTCGCCACTTCGAACAAGGGCACCCTGTACGTGACCGACCCGACCTCCGGCACCATCACTGCGCTCTCCACAGCCGGCCTACCTGCGGGGACGGTGTTCGCAGCCGAGGCCAGCGACACGAACACGCCGCTGGTGGGGACGCTCGACCTGGCCACCGGGGTGATCACGCCGCTGGGGAACACCTTCACCAATCCCCACGGTCTCCTCTTCGTGCCATCCAACCCCAACTCCGGCAACAACGACGCCCAGGGCAGCAACGCTCAGGGCGGCGCCTAGGACACGACGATGCCGGCCGGCCGCGACCTGGCGGCCGGCCGGCTCCGTCGGGGAGGCGGTTGTAGCCTCTTGGCGTGAAGGAGCTCATCTACCACCGCCAGCTGCTGCCTGCTCTCGGTCGTTACGCGGACGGGGTCGGCTTCCACGACGAGGACTACCACGCCACGTTCTCGACCCACGGTGACCGGGTGCTCCGTCTCGCCAGCGCCATGCGCGACGAGCTGGGACTACACCAAGGTGACCGGTTCGCCGTCCTGGCGGTCAACAGCCACCGGTACCTCGAGCTGTACCACGCCGGCTTTCTCGGGGTTGCGGTCATCAACCCGCTCAACCTCCGGCTGGCTGCGAAAGAGCTGGCCTTCATCCTCAACGACTCGGGCACCGAGGTGATCTTCACCGACTGGCTCTTCTCCGGCCTGCTCGAGCAGGCCCGGCCCGAGCTCGAGCACCTGCGCCAGGTGGTGCTCCTGGGCGAGGGCGACGTGCCCCATGACGTGAGCTACGAGGACCTGATCGAGGCGGGCAAGCCGGACGTCCCGCCCGAGCCCGCCGAGGAGGACCCCGCCGTCCTCATGTACACAGGAGGCACGACGGGCCTGCCCAAGGGCGTCGTGCTCAGCCAGCGGGCCGAGATGCTCAACCTCTACCACGTCGCCATCGCCGTCGGGCTCGGCGAGGACCGCACCTACCTGCACCAGACGCCGATGTTCCATGCCGCGTCCATGGCCGCCATCCTGGGCATCCCTGCCAGTGGGGGCGTGTCGGTGTTCGTGCCCCTCTTCAAGCCCGATCACGTGATCGAGGTGATCGAGCGCTACCAGGTCAACCAGACGGTGATGGTCCCCACCATGATCGCCATGCTGCTCAACGACCCCAACTTCTCTCCCGAGCGGGTGGCCAGCCTCAAGACCCTCACCTACGGCGCCTCCCCCATGCCGGCTGCGCTCCTGAAACGGGTCTTCGACGATCTTCCCCACGTCGACCTCTCCCAGGGCTACGGCATGACGGAGTCGTCGTCGGTGCTCACCTTCCTCGACGAGAACGACCACCGGCGCGGCGGCGAGATCACCCACTCCGCGGGGCGGCCGATGTGGGGCGTCGACCTCAGCATCCAGGACGCGGACGGTCACATCCTCCCCACCGGCGAGCAGGGGGAGGTCTGCGCCCGGGCTGGCAATCTCATGGACTACTACTGGAACCGTCCCGCGGAGACCGAGGAAGCGTTCCGCGGGGGCTGGTACCACTCGGGCGACATGGGAAGGCTCGACGCCGAGGGCTACCTGTTCCTGGTCGACCGGGTGAAGGACATGATCGTCACCGGCGGCGAGAACGTGTACTCAGTCGAGGTCGAGGAGGCCATCGGCAGCCATCCGGCGGTCGACCAGGTCGCCGTCATCGGCATCCCCAACGAGACGTGGGGCGAGCAGGTGCACGCCATCGTCGTGCTCAAGGAGGGGGCCTCGGCCACTGCCGACGAGCTGATCAAGCACGCGCACGGTCTCATCGCCGGCTACAAGGTTCCGAAGTCGGTGGAGTTCCGCTCTGAGCCCATTCCGCTCTCGGGGGCGATGAAGCCCCTCAAGCGGGAGCTACGCAAGCCCTACTGGGAAGGCAAGGCCACCGCCATCAGCTAGCCCGATCGGCTAGCCGCGCCCACCCCGGCCCCGCCGCGACCGCATCGTGTTGGCGACGGCTACGACGCGGGGATCCGACAAGGCGCGCTCGAGCGGGACGGGGAGGGCCAACGACCAGTTCGGCCAGGCGTCGCTCGTGCCGGGCATGTTCGGCCGCTCCTCGACCTCGAGGGCGTCCTCGAGCGTCGCCGTGACCAACATGCTGGTGGCCGCGGCCAGCAGCCGGTAGGCGGCCACGATCACCTCCCCCAACGGGGCATCGTCGTCGAGGCCCAGGAGGGTCCGCAGCCGGGATCGAACGGCGTCGACGGCGGTGGCGTCGGGCTCGAGGCCCAGCCGCCGCTGGGCGGACAGGTCGGCGCCGGTCCACAAGCCGGCGACGGTGGGCAGGTCGTGGGTGCTGATCGACGCCATGGAAGCGGCCGGGAAGTCGGCTGGACTGCCCTCCTCGAACCACAGCACCCGGGACGACAGCACGTTCCGCCTGGCCAGCTCCTCCCTCATGAACGGCTCGACGGTGCCGAGGTCCTCGCCGACGACGAAGGCCCCGGCCCGGTCGCTCTCCAGGGCCATCACGTCGAGGAGGTCGTCCGACGGGTACCGCACGTAGGCGCCTTCTCGCGGATCCGTCCCGATCGGCACCCAGAACTGGCGAAAGAGCCCCATGACGTGGTCCACCCGCAACCCACCTCCGGCCCGGAGGTTGGCTCGGACGGTCCCGGCGAAGGGCTCGTAGCCGGCGGCGCGCAGCTTCCAGGGGTCGAAGGGCGGTAGACCCCAGTCCTGCCCGAGCCGGTTGAAGGCGTCGGGCGGAGCACCGATGGCCATGTCGGGAGCGAGCACGTCCTGCCACATCCAGGCGTCGGCACCGTCGGGATCGACGCCGACGGCCAGGTCCTGCACGAGGTGGGCCACGACGCCCGCGCCCTCCAGCTGCCGGTCGAGCAGCCACTGCAGCCACTCGTGGAAGCGAACGCGACGTCGATGTCGCGAGACGAACGCGGACACGCCCGCGCCCTCCGGATGACGCACGTCCGCCGGCCAGTGGCGCCAGATCCCGGGGTGCATCTCGGACAGGGCGCAGAAGGCGGCATAACGGCCGAGGAGCGGCTGCTGTGCGTCGCAGTACCTGTCGAAATCGGCGTCGCCGCCGAAGCGGTCCCACAATCGCTCGAGAGCGGTCAGCTTCAGCTCCCAGACCCGGTCGCGCTGGAGGAGCCGTTGCTCGTTCAGGGCCCGCCCGCTGGCAGCCAGCTCGTCCAGTCCCTCGAGCTCGCTGCCTGCGGCTCCCGGCACCTCGTCGATCCGCAGGCAGAGGGGGTTGCGCCAGCACCGACTGCTCGGAGAATACGGACTGGCCGCTTGCGGCACCCCGGGACGACCGGCGTGAAGCGGGCTCACGAGAACCGTCGACCCCCCCTGACCAGCGGACCACTGGGCCAGGCTTCGCAGGTCGGCGAGGTCGCCGATACCCCAGCTTCGCCCCGATCGCAGGGCGGGAAGCTGCACCGCCCAGCCCCAGCCCATCGGCCCCTCGGGCAACCGGCAGTGCCCGGGGCTCACGATCAGACGCGTCGTCCGACCGTCGGTCTCTCGACGCAGTTGGTGATAGCCCCGCGGCACGCCCGGCGGCAGCCGGTCCCGTACGCTCACCGACGTCCCGTCCTCCAGCGTCAGCTCCCAAGGGCCGGGCAGCGACACGTCGTCGTCGTCGCGCACGACCCGAACAGGCAGCGGGCCGTCGTGACCGGGGCGCGTCGCGCTGGCGCCGAGTGCGTCGCCGATCGCCTCCAGGGTCGAACGGGGCGCCTCGTGCCACCGGCCATCGCCGCCGCGGTACGCGGGCTCGACACCCCACTCCCGCAGATCCGGAATGCGGCGGGCGTGCACCGGGCGAGGTTAGTGTCCGCGACTGGGCCCCCACTATGGTCACGTCGGTGTCGCCGCCCACCGTGAGGACCAGCGACGGCGTCGAGATCGCCGTCCACGACCTCGGGGGAGACGGGCCGCCCCTGCTCTTCGCCCACGCCACCGGGTTCCACGGGCTCGTGTTCGCTCCCATCGCCCAACTCCTGGGCGGGCAGTTCAACGGCACCGCCCTCGACGAGCGCGGCCACGGCGACTCCGGCCTGCCCCCGCGGATGGACTTCGACTGGCGCGGCTTCGCCAGCGACATCCTGGCCACCGTGGACGGCCTGGGGTTGACGCGACCGTTCGGCGTCGGCCATTCGGGTGGCGGCGCCGGCCTGCTGCTGGCCGAGCAGACCCGTCCGGGAACGTTCCGGGCGCTCTACCTCTTCGAGCCCATCGTGTTCCCCCCCACCGGACCCTTTCCCGGCGGGTCGAGCGACAATCCCATGGCGGCCTCGGCCCGACGCCGCCGGGAGATCTTCGGGTCTCGTCAGGAAGCCTTCGACAACTACGCCTCCAAGCCGCCATTCGACCGGCTCGCTCCCGAGGCGCTGCGGGCCTACGTCGATCACGGCTTCGCCAACCTGGACGACGGGCGTGTCCGCCTCAAGTGCCGGGGCGAGACAGAGGCACTCGTCTACGAGCACAGCTGGAGCCACGAGACCTACGACCACCTGCCCGAGGTCAGCTGTCCGGTGACGGTGGCCTGTGGCGCCACGTCCGACACCTTCGGGGCCCCGCTGGTCGAGGCGATCGTCGATCGCCTCCCGCGCGCCCGCGCCGAGGTCGTGCCCGGTGTCGGTCACTTCGGACCCCTCGAGGACCCTGCCCTCCTGGCCCGGTCGATCCGATCGGCCTTCCTGATCGAGAGTCCAGGCTGAGGTCATTCCCCCGCGGCGACACACCCCGCCTCTAGCCTGTGGGGCGATGTCCCTTCCGCTTCCCAGCGCCCTGTCCCCCTCCAAGGTGTCGTCGTTCAAGGACTGCGCGCTGGCGTTCCGCTTCTCGGCCATCGATCGCCTGCCCGAGCCTCCCTCCCCGTGGACGTTCAAGGGCAACCTCGTCCATCGCGCCCTGGAGCAGCTCTTCTGGCTGGTCCCGGCCGGGCAGCGCTCCCTGGAGGCGGGACTCGAGCAGCTCGACCAGGCCTGGCGGACCGCCCAGGACGAGCCCGAGCTCGCTGCCCTGGAGCTCACCAGGACCGAGGCCGACGAGCTGCGGGCCGACACCGACCAGCTCGTCCGCGGCTACTTCGAGCTCGAGGACCCCGACCTGGTGAGGGCGGTGGGCGTGGAGCTCGCTCTGGAAGCCGACCTGGGTGACCTGCGCCTGAGAGGCGTCATCGACCGGCTCGACGTCGATCCCGAGGGGCGGCTGGTGATCACCGACTACAAGACGGGGCGGGTCCCGGGTCAGGCGCAGGAGCAGCTGCGCCTGGCCGGGGTCCACTTCTACGCCTTCCTGTGCGAGCAGGTGCTCGGGGAGCGCCCCGCCCGGGTGCAGCTGCTCTACCTGCGCGAGCCGATGAGCATCTCCACGGTCCCGTCGGACCAGTCGATGCAGGGACTGCGCCGCAAGACGTCGGCGATCTGGTCGGCGATCGAACGGGCCTGCCGCCTCGAGGACTTTCGGCCCAAGCCGTCGGCGTTGTGCGAGTACTGCAGCTGGCAGGCCTACTGTCCTGCGTTCGGCGGTGACCCCGCCCGCGCCGTGGAGGTGCTGGGCCAGCCGACGCTGGTCTGAGATGCTCCGCAGCGTCGCCGCCCGGCGGGCGGGCCGGGCCGACCGGGCTGCAGAGCCGTCGACCCTCCGCAACCTGGTCGCCGCCTTCGACCAGCGCGCCGACGACGCCTTCGACCGGCTCCGGGGCACTGGCATTGCCGACCGCGTGTTCTATGGCGCATCGGCCCTGGGCGACCGCAGCCTGATCTGGCTGATCGTCGGCGCCGCCCGGGCCCTGGGTTCCGAGCGCCGGTGGCGGTCGGCGGTGAGGATGGCGGCGGCCCTGGCGATCGAGTCGGTGTTGGTGAACGTCGGCGTCAAGTCGCTCTTCGGGCGGCGGCGACCCCCATCGCCGGGCACCCGTCCGCTGCCCCTCCGCCAGCCTGTCACCAGCAGCTTCCCCAGCGGCCACGCCACGTCGGCCTTCTGCGCCGCCGGGCTGCTGTCCGAGGACGACCGCCTGTGGCCCCTCTACTACGGCCTCGCCGTGATCGTCGCCTCGAGCAGGGTGCACGTCCGCATCCATCATGCGTCCGACGTGCTGGCCGGGGCGGCGATCGGCGCCCTGCTCGGACGGATCGGCCGGCGCCTCGCCCCGTTGCCGCCCCCGCCGAGGCGAGGGGTGGAATCTCGCGCCGGTCTGCCGCGTTGACGGGTTTATGACCAAATTGTCATTCGACGTCAACTGGGATTACCGCTGCCCCTTCGCCCGCAACGCCCACGAGCACCTGGTGACGGCCCTCGCCGGGGGTGCCGGCTGGGAGGTCGGCTTCGTTCCGTTCTCCCTCGGCCAGGTCCATGTCGAGGAGGGTCGGCCGGCCGTCTGGGACGATCCCGACAAGGCTCCCAACCTGCTCGCCATGCAGGCCGGCATCGTGGTGCGGGACCGCTACCCGGAGGCGTTCAACGACGTGCACCTGGGCCTGTTCCGAGCCCGCCACGACGAGAGCAAGGATCTCCGCGAGGAGACCGAGGTGGGTCGGGTGCTGGCCGCCAACGGTGTGGACCCCGGTCGGGTGATGGCCGAGATCGCCGACGGATGGCCGCTCGAGACGTTCCGCAAGGCCCACGAGAGCTGGGTCAACGACCATCAGGCGTTCGGTGTGCCGACCTTCGTGGTGGACGGTCAGGCTGCCTTCGTCAGGCTCATGACCCGTCCCCAGGGGGACGTCGAGCTCGCCCGCTCGACCATCGAGCACGTCGTCACCCTGACCCGGAGCCGACCTGAGCTCAACGAGTTCAAGCACACCAGCATCGCCCGCTGACGTCCCCGTTCTCGCACGAGGAGCAGGCGGTACCCTGACGTCGATGTCACAGGACGCGCACCCTGGGCCGGAGCCGCTCACCGGGCCCGAGGCCCTCATGTGGACCGTCGAGCGTGACCCGGTGCTGCGGTCGTCCTTCCTCAACCTGACGCTGCTCGATCGCGCCCCCGACTACGACCGCTTCGCCGCCCGCATTGCCAATGCCGTCCGGGTACTGCCCCGTCTCCGCCAGCGGATCGAGCTGGCCCAGCTGCCGCTGGCGCCGCCCGAATGGGTGGACGATCCCGAGTTCGACCTCGGCTACCACCTCCGCCGCGTCGCGCTCCCGGCGCCAGGGGACGACCGCCAGCTCCTCGATCTCGGCGCCCTGTGGCTGCAGGACCCGTTCGACACCCGTCGCCCTCTGTGGCAGATGACCATCGTCGAGGGGCTGTCCGGTGGGCGAGCCGCGCTGCTGGCCAAGCTCCACCACGCCGTGACCGACGGTGTTGGGGGAGTCCGCTTGTCGAGCAGCTTCATCGACCTGTCGCGGGACGCGCCCGATCCCGAGCCCCTCACCGGCGAGGGCGCAGTCGAAGCGGCACCGTTCGAGAGCGGGCCGATCCGACTGATGACCGAGATGCGCCGCCAGCTCGGGCGGGTGCCGCACGCGGTCAGCGGCATGTGGAGCGGCGCCGTCGGGATCGCCTCGCACCCCCAGGAGCTGGGTCGCGAGGCGGCCGAGGTGCTGGAGAGCGCGCGATCGATGGTGCGTCAGGCGCTGGTCACCGACGGCGCCCGTTCGCCGCTGTGGGCCGGGAAGCGCTCCACCGCCCGGCACTTCGAGATCCTGAGCATCGACCTCGACGATGCGAAACGGACCGCCGGGGCGCTCGGAGGCACCGTCAACGACGTGTTCGTGACCGGCGTCGCCGGGGGCGCGGCCGCCTACCACCGTGCACGCGGGGTCGAGGCCGACGAGTTGCGCATCTCGATGCCGGTGAGCACCCGTCACGACCGGTCGGTGGCGGGCAACTCCTTCACCCCGGCCCGGGTGCTGGTGCCGGCCGGGATCGCCGACCCGGTCGAGCGGTTCCGGGCCGTCCACGAGCGCCTCGCCGCCGTCAAGGCCGAGCGGGCTCTCGGCCTCTCCGACGCGCTGACAAGCGTCCTGACCGGTCTACCGGGCCCGCTGCTCACCCGGCTGGTCCGTCAGCAGGTGGAGACGGTGGACCTGGCCGCTTCCAACGTGCGGGGCGCGCCGGTCGACATCTTCGTGGCCGGTGCCCGTGTCCTGTCCAACCATCCCATGGGCCCGACGGGCGGCACCGCCTTCAACGCCAGCGTGCTGTCGTACCGCTCCCAGCTCGACATGGGCATCAACAGCGACTCGGCCGCCATCGACGACCCCGTCCTCCTTCGTCACTGCATCGCCGAGTCCCTCGCCGAGGTCATGGCGAAGGCGCCCGCCACCTGACGCGCCCCCTAGGATCCTCGCCGTGGAGCTCGACGGCCGAGTGGTGGTGGTCACGGGGGGCGCCAGCGGCATCGGCCGGGCGCTGTGCCGGCGCTTCGCCGACGAAGGAGCTCGGGCGGTGGTGGTGGCCGACCTCGCTGCCGACGGTGCCCGCGCCGTCGCCGATGCGATCAATGACGAGGGCGAGAGCGGATCGACGACGCGAGCGCTGGCCGTCCCGACCGACGTCGCCCGGGAGGGCGACATCCTCGCTCTCGTCGAGCGTACCGAGGAGACCTGCGGTCCCATCGACCTGTTCTGCTCGAACGCCGGGATCGCCGTCGGTGGCGGTGCCGAAGCTCCAGACCAGTCCTGGGAGGCGAGCTGGCACGTCAACGTCATGGCCCACGTCTACGCCGCCCGGGCGGTGCTGCCGGCCATGCTCGCCCGTGGCGAGGGTTACCTCCTGAACACGGCCTCGGCCGCGGGGCTGCTCACCAACCTCGGTGCCGCCCCCTACTCGGTGACCAAGCACGCCGCCGTCGGTCTGGCGGAGTGGCTCGCCATCACTCATGGCGACGCGGGGATCAAGGTCTCGTGCCTGTGCCCCCAGGGCGTGCGTACGGCGATGCTCCTCGGGGGCCTCGATCCCTCGGCCCCCGAGGGCGGCGAGCAGTCATTTCCCGCCGGTCAGGTGGTGCTGGCGTCCGGTGAGGTGCTCGAGCCCGAGGACGTCGCCGCCGCGGTGGTCGAGGGGCTGCGGGAGGAGATTTTCCTCATCCTTCCCCACCCCGAGGTGGGCGAGTACCTCCGCCACAAGGCCACCGACTACGACCGCTGGCTGCGAGGCATGCGGCGGCTCCAGCAGCGCCTGATCGCCGGGGCCTGATCAGGTCAGGATGTTGACCGCCCGCGCCGCGACCACGGCCACGGTCACGAGCGATACCGCGGCCTGCAGGAGCATCAGCAGCTTGCTCCACGGGCTGAGCGGCATGGTGTCGGTCGGGCTGAAGGCCGTGCAGTTGGTGAACGAGGTGTAGAAGTAGTCGACGAAGCCCGGCATCCAGTCCTGCTGGGCCACGTCGGGATTCGACATCTGGGGGAAGAGGAAGTCGGGGCGCCGGCGCTCGCCGAAGGCACGGGCCACCGGGCCACCGCGGTCGAGCTCCCAGTACCAGAGCGTGAAGACCAGGACGTTGGTGATCCAGATCTCGATGGCGGACAGGATGAGCGACCGGCCCCCGAGCTTGATCCCGTGGAGCAGCCCGTGCACGAGCAGCCCGGTCGAGAAGGCGTTGAACAACGAGATGAGCGCGATCAGCGCGACGGATATGGCCCGCGTGGCTTGCGTCTGCCTCGTCAGGCGAACGGGGTTGGCAATGGTGAGTGGGATGAGCAGCGCCGCCTCGAGGGCCGGGAGGACCCACTTCGGTCCCAGGACGAACCTGCCGGGCAGGGCGAAGTACATGCCGAGCGAGACGGCGACGGTGGCGATGGCGGGCCACCGGTGCTCGCCGAGCACGAGCTGACGACTCATCCCTCGTCCTCGTCACTCTCGGGGCCGGGGAGCGGCAGCTCGCGCACGACGGCGCGAGGGTCGACGTCGGTGCGCATGCCCTTGTACCGGGGGGCTCGCAGCGTGCCGAGGTGGGTCCACTCGCTGAAGGCCACCTCGGCGACCAGCGTGGGCTCGAGGAAATGACCCTGCTTGACCACCTCGGCGGGCACCGGTGGCGGTGGTGTGAACGGGCTGGTGGCCCGGGCCAGCGGTGCCAGCAAGGCGTCGAGGCGGTCCAACTCCTGGTCGGTGAAGCCGCTGCCGACCCGCCCGGCGTAGCGAAGCTCGCCGCCGTCGTGGTAGCCGACGAGGAGGGCGCCCAGTCGTCCGGACCTGTTGCCGTGGCCGGCGAGCCAGCCGCCGACGACCAGGTCCTGGCGGTTGACGTTCTTGACCTTGATCCAGGACTGCGAACGGCGGCCCGGTCGGTAGACGCTGTCGAGGCGCTTGGCCACCAGGCCTTCCAGCCCGCGGTCCCGGGTCGCCCCGAGCAGCGCGGCTCCGTCCCCGACGTGGTAGCTCGGCGTCTGCCACGCCGGACCGCTGAGTGACAGCTCCTCGAGCAGGCGCCGGCGTTCGGTGT
>JBPYEZ010000102.1:0-27897 GCA_051984395.1 Acidimicrobiales bacterium
CTCCACGACATCGGCAAGGGCTATCCCGGTGATCACACGCAGGCGGGCACCGAGGTGGTCGCCTCCCTCGCCGCCCGCCTCGGCTTCCCGCCCGGCGACGTCGACACCCTCGTGGCCCTGGTCCGCCATCATCTGCTGTTGTCCGACACCGCCACCCGTCGCAACATCGACGATCCGGCGACCGTGCGGCTCGTGGCCGACGCCGTCGGGGACCGTCCCACCCTCGATCTGCTGGCCGCCCTGACCGAGGCCGACGGGCTGGCCACCGGTCCCGCGGCCTGGGGTCAGTGGAAGGCGAGGCTCGTGGCGGCGCTGGTGCACCGGGTCGAACGGCACCTCGCCGGCGAGCGACCCGAGCCCCCGGCGCCGCTGCCCTCGGCGGAGCACCGGCGGCTCATGGCCGCGGGGCGGCTGGCTCTCGTCGCCGACGGTTCCACGGTGACGGTGGTGGCCCCGGATCGTCCCGGCCTCATGGCGGGGGTGGCAGGAACGCTCACGTTGCACGGCCTCGACGTGCGCTCGGCGGTGGCCGGATCCGACGAGGCCGGCATGGCCGTCGAGGTGTTCGAGGTCGAGCCGGCGTTCGGTCGGGCGCCCGACTGGACGCGCATCGAGCAGGACCTCGGCGCCGTCCTGGCCGGACGGCTCCCACTCGACGCCCGCCTCGCCGAGCGGGCCCGCACCTACGGGCGCACCCGACGACCCTCGGGGCCGGGTCACGCCCCGGTCATGGTCCTCGTCGACAACGAGGCGTCAGCGGCCGCCACCGTCGTGGAGGTGCGGGCGCCGAACGCCATCGGCCTCCTGTACCGCGTCACGAAGGGCCTGCTCGCCTGCGGGCTCGACATCGTCTCGGCCAAGCTCAGCACTCTCGGCCACGAGGTCGTCGACGCCTTCTACGTCCGCCATCAGAACGGGACGAAGGTCGCCGACCGCGCGACGCTCGACCGGCTGCGGGCGGTCATCGTCGCCAAGCTCGACCCCGAGCAGCTCACCGACTCCTAGCCCGGTTCAGCGTCGGCGCGGCGGCGGGCCGCTCGGCGCCGGGCCCCCGCCCGCCTGCTTGACGGCGCCGGGCCGGCGCCGCGGGCCGCCCCGGCCGCTCTGGCGCTTCTGGCGATCCGCGGCGCGCCGCATCTGGCGGCTGGCACCCCCCTGGGAGCCTTCGGTGAGCGCCGACTCCAGCATGGCCATGCGCTGGTCCTGGGGCACCTTCGACATGGCCACGTCGAGCTCGGCCAGCTCCTTGGGCAGGGCGCGCTTCTTGCGCTTCGACCGCTCCAGGAACTTCAGCATCCGGCGCACGTACAGCCGGCGCAGGAACGGCACGCGCACGATCCCCCGGGTGATGGCCGCCCGCACGCCCTTGGGTCGATCACGTTCCATGTCACTCTTCTAGTCGATCCGCGAGACTGACGGCCTATGACGACCCTTCCCGATGGCCCGAGGATCCCGCCGCTCGATCCCGCCGACCGCGACGAGACGGCGCTCGCCCTGCTCGACGGTGTCGGCGCGCTGGGGTCGGACCTCAACGTCTTCACCACCCTCGTGCGCCACCCCAAGCTCTTTCGCCGCTGGTTGACCTTCAACGGCACCCTCCTGCTGGGGGGCGCCCTTCCCGCCCGGGACCGCGAGCTGCTGATCCTTCGCGCCGCGTGGAACAACGGGTGCGACTACGAGTGGGGCCAGCACGTGCGCCTCGCCCGTGATGCGGGCCTCGAGGCCGACGAGGTCGCCCGGATCGTCGAGGGACCCACGGCGCCGGGACTCGCCCCCTTCGACGCCGTCCTGCTCCGGGCCGCCGACGAGCTCCACGTGGACTCCGTCCTCAGAGACGGGACCTGGGCCCGGCTGCGGGAGCGCTACGACGAGCACCAGCTCATCGAGGTCCCCATGCTCGTCGGCGTCTACACGATGCTCGGCTACACCCTGAACTCCCTGGGCGTCCAGCGCGAGACGGGTGTCGACGGCTTCCCCACCAGCGGGAATACCCTGGAGGTGCCCAAAGTTGCTAATAGGTGACTCAATCTTTACTATGGCGGTGACAATAATCAGGAGGTGACCGCTGGCCATGGCGATGGCGTTCGACCCGAACCACTGGACGAGAAAGACCCAGGAGGCGTTCCAGGCCGCCGTGGGGCTGGCGCGCGAGCGCAACAACGCCGAGGTGACGCCTGAGCACCTGCTGGCCGCCCTGGTGGGCCAGTCCGAGGGCGTGGTCCTGCCCATCCTCCAGCGGGTGGGGGTGGCCCCGCTCACCGTTCGCAACCAGGTGGAGGAGGCCCTGGCCCGTCTGCCTCGGGCCTACGGCGGCGAGGCCCAGATCAGCCGGGACCTGCGGGACACCATGGAGGCGGCCGACGCCGCCCGGACCGAGCTGGGCGACGAGTACCTGTCCACCGAGCACCTGCTGCTGGCCATGGCCGAGCGCCTGGGGACCACCCGCGACGCCCTGCTGTCGGCCCTGCGAGAGGTGCGGGGCAGCCACCGGGTCACGTCCCAGGATCCCGAGGAGACCTACCAGGCCCTCCAGCGCTACGGCCGGGACCTCACCGAGGAGGCCCGCCGGGGCAAGCTGGACCCGGTCATCGGCCGGGACGAGGAGATCCGCCGGGTCATCCAGGTCCTCTCCCGCCGCACCAAGAACAATCCCGTGCTCATCGGCGAGCCCGGGGTGGGCAAGACCGCCATCGTCGAGGGCCTGGCCCGCCGCATCGTCGAGGGTGACGTCCCCGAGTCGCTCAAGAACAAGCGCGTGGTCGCCCTGGACCTCGGCTCCATGGTGGCGGGGGCCAAGTACCGGGGCGAGTTCGAGGAGCGTCTCAAGGCCGTGCTGCGCGAGATCGCCGACTCCGAGGGCGAGGTCATCACCTTCATCGACGAGCTGCACACCATCGTGGGGGCAGGGGCGGCCGAAGGCGCCATGGACGCCGGCAACATGATCAAGCCCATGCTGGCCCGAGGCGAGCTGAGGATGGTCGGCGCCACGACGCTCGACGAGTACCGCAAGCGCATCGAGAAGGACGCCGCCCTGGAGCGGCGCTTCCAGCCCGTCTACGTGGACCAGCCCACCGTCGAGGACACGATCGCTATCCTGCGGGGCCTGAAGGAGCGCTACGAGGTCCACCACGGGGTGCGCATCCAGGACGCGGCACTGGTGGCCGCGGCGGTGCTGTCGGACCGCTACGTCACCGGACGGTTCCTGCCCGACAAGGCCATCGACCTCATCGACGAGGCGGGATCCCGCCTGCGCATCGAGATCGACTCCATGCCCACCGAGATCGACGTGGTGGAGCGCCGCCGTCGCCAGCTCGAGATCGAGCGGGTGGCGCTGGCCAAGGAGACCGACGAGGCGTCCAAGGAGCGGCTGGCCCGCCTGGACGAGGAGCTGGCCAACCTCACCGAGCAGGTCCACGCCATGCGGGCCCACTGGGAGTCCGAGAAGGAGGCCATCGGCAAGATCCGCCAGCTCAAGGAGGACCTCGAGGCGCGCCGGGCCGAGGCGGAGCGCCACGAGCGGGAGGGGGACCTGGCCCGTGCGGCCGAGATCCGCTACGGCCAGCTGCCCGAGCTCGAGGCCCGGGTCGAGGCGGCCACCAAGGCGCTGGCCGAGCTCCAGGCCAACCAGAAGATGCTGAAGGAAGAGGTCGACGAGGAGGACGTGGCCGAGGTCGTGAGCCGCTGGACCGGGGTGCCGATCTCCCGGCTCATGGAGGGCGAGGTGGCCAAGCTCGTGCGCATGGAGGAGGTCCTGCACGAGCGGGTGGTGGGCCAGGACGAGGCGGTATCGGTCGTGGCCAACGCCATCCGCCGGTCCCGCTCGGGCCTGGCGGACCCCCACCGGCCCATCGGCAGCTTCCTGTTCCTCGGTCCTACCGGGGTGGGCAAGACCGAGCTGGCCCGCACCCTGGCCGACTTCCTGTTCGACGACGAGCGGGCCATGGTCCGCATCGACATGGGCGAGTACCAGGAGAAGCACACCGTGGCTCGCCTCATCGGGGCCCCGCCCGGCTACGTGGGCTTCGACGAGGGGGGTCAGCTGACCGAGGCCGTGCGCCGTCGCCCCTATGCCGTGATCCTGCTGGACGAGATCGAAAAGGCCCACTCCGACGTGTTCAACGTCCTGCTCCAGGTGCTCGACGACGGGCGCCTCACCGACGGGCAGGGCCGCACGGTCGACTTCTCCAACGCCGTGCTGATCATGACCTCGAACCTCCAGGGCCGGCCCGAGGACTTCTTCAAGCCCGAGTTCATCAACCGCATCGACGAGATCGTGCGCTTCCGGGCCCTCACCGAGGACGACATCGCCAAGATCGTGGACATCCAGCTCGTCCAGCTCGACCGCCGTCTGGCCGAGCGGCGCCTCAGCCTGGAGGTGACCGAGGCCGCCCGCGCCTGGCTGGCCCGCCGGGGCTACGACCCGGTCTACGGGGCGCGGCCCCTCCGCCGCCTCATCCAGCGCGAGATCGGCGACCGCCTGGCCATCGGCCTCCTCGAAGGTCGCTACAGCGACCGGGAGTCGGTGGTGGTCGACGTCCAGGGCGACGAGCTCGTGGTGTGGTGATCCTCCCGGAGCGGAGCGCCAACGGCGACACTCAGTGGCGCCGCCGCGGTCGTCCACCGGCGCCGTGAACCTCTCCGAGGTTGCCGACGGACCACTCGGTGCCTGCCCGGAACGGGCGGCCATCGTCCTCGGCGACGACACGTGGACCTACGCCGATCTCGGTGACGCCGTGACCGGCATCGCCGCCCGACTGGCCGACGAGGGGGTCGGCGCCGGCCAGCGGGTACCGGTCGTGGCGACGAGCAGCCCTCTGACCCTGGCGGGGGTGCTGGCCGCGGCCCGCCTCGGGGCGGCCGGCGCCGCGCTCAACCCCCAGCTGACCATCGGGGAGCTGAGACAGCTGTCGCAGCTGGCTGGCCTGGCGGGGGTGGGCATCGCCGAGAGCGATCGCGCCGATGCGCTCCGGGAAGCCATGGACCCGCCCCGCACAGTGCTCACCGAGGACGACCTGGCGGGCCCCGCCCACCAGGCCGCACACGTTCGGGCTCCGGTCGGCGAGGGCGGGGACGAAGCCCTGGTGCTCTTCACCAGCGGGACGACGGGGCTCCCGAAGGCCGTACCCATGTCCCATGCCGTGCTCACTGGACGCATCCGCTCCTGGTGCGGTTCGTTCGACGCCCGGGCCCCCGTCGCCATCCGGATCATGTGCGTGCCGATGTTCCACGTCGGCGGCCTGCTCGGCCTGCTGATGAGCTTGTACTCCGGTCACACCACGGTCATCCAGCCCCGGTTCGACGCCGGTGGCTGGCTCGACCTGGTCGCGCGTCACCGGGTGAGCGCGGCCTTCGTGGTGCCGACGATGCTGGCCCGCATCCTCGACCACCCCCATTTCGATCGCTTCGATCTCGGGTCGCTGCGCGCCGTGTCCTACGGCGCCGCGCCCGCTCCTCCGGACCTCGTGGCCAGGGCGACGGAGGCGCTGCCGGGTGTTGCCCTCTCGAACGTCTTCGGCCAGACCGAGACGCTGGGCGCCTACACCATGCTCTCGGCCGACGACCACCGGGACCCGGTGCGGCGCGCCTCCGTCGGACGGGCCCTGCCCGGCATCCGGCTGCGCGTCGTCGATCCCGAGTCGGACGAGGACGTGCCCGCCGGTGAGCCGGGCGAGCTCTGGGTCCTCTCCGAGCAGAACGTCGCCCCAGGCTGGCTACGGACCGGCGACCTGGCCCGGATCGACGAGGCCGGCTACGTGTTCCCGGTCGGCCGGCTGTCGGACACCATCAACCGGGGCGGGGAGAAGCTGGGCCCGATCGAGGTGGAAGAGGTGCTCCGGGCCCATCCCGCCGTGGCCGACGCCGCCGTGGCCGCCCTGCCCGACAGCGACCTGGGTGAGCGCGTCGGGGCCGCCGTCGTGACCAGCCACGACGTGAGCCCCGAGGAGCTGCGGGCCCACTGCGGCCAGCACCTGGCGCGCTTCAAGGTGCCGGACACCCTGGTCCTCGTCGATCGGATCCCCCACGACGACCTCGGGAAGGTGCGGCGCCGGGCGGTGGCGACGATGATCGCGGACGTCGCGGAGAGGAGCCCCTGATGTTGTTCCTGCACGAGGTGCACAAGGTCAAAGGAGCCGAGGAAGGTGCCTTCGAGGCGGCCTGGCGCGACGAGTGGATGCCTCGTCTCGCCGAGGAGAAGGATGCTCGCCTGCTGTGGTACCTGAACCAGGCCCACGGTGCCGGACCGTCGTACACGGTGGTCACGCTCACCGCCATCCGCGACGGTGCCGCGTGGGAGCGTCTGGCCCGCCGGGTCCAGAGTGGGGACCTGGCCACGCTCGTGGCCGACCAGGACCGTCTCCGCCACGCAGTCGATGCCAAGCTCCTGCTGCCCGTGTCGTGGTCGGCCATGCAGGAGGTCGACCTGAGCGCGGTGCCCGTCGACGGCGCCAGCCACGAGCTGAGCCTCTACATGGAGGACACCGGTTGGCCCTCGGCCCCCCTCGGCGCGTACGTCGAGTTCTGGGGACGGACCTACTACCCGGCCATCATGGATCGGCCTCCTGGCGAGCGTCTGCTCGACATCCAAGCGAGCTTTCAGGTGGCCCACGGTGCCGGCCACCGGCCCGAGGCGATCCTGATGCAGAAGGTCGTCGACAACGACCGCCTGCTCGCCCTGCTCGCCCACGAGACGCCGCCCCAGCATCGCCGGCCGGGCACCTTCATGCACGACGCTCTCGCCTACCGCGATCAGTGGGAGAGCAGGCTCCTGCGCACGAGCAGCTGGTCACCGTTGTACTGAGAGTGATCTAGCGTTGGGCCGCGAGCCTGGGGCGTGTTGCCGGGCTCGCCTTCCCGCCATGGACCACGACGACCAGCGCGGCCGCCGCAGGGCGCGGAACTGGAGCGAGGACCGCTCGCTCTGGCTCGCCGTCGCCGTCATCGCGCTGGTAGCGGCGGGAATCGGCGGCCTGCGCCTGCGAAGCGCGAGCGACTCCCACCACGTGGTGCTCCCGACGGCGCCGGTCACCTCCAGGCCGCCCGGGCCTGTCGTCACCATCAGCCCGCCTCCACCGCCCAGGCCGACACCGGGCCCGACCGCGCCGCCACACCTGGGCCTGCCGGTCACCGCCGTCGGCGACTCGGTGACGATCGACATCCAGCCCTACCTCACCGACCTCGTGCCCGGGATCTCGGTCGACGGAGCCGTCAACAGGCAGTGGGAGACGGGGGTGACCATCCTCTCGGGGCTGCGGGCCAGCGGCCAGCTGCGTCCCGAGGTGATCGTCGGACTCGGGATCAACGGGGGCGTCACCCCCGCGCAGTTCGACGACATGATGCGCGCCGTGGCGGGCGCCAAGCGGGTCGTCTTCGTCACGGTGCGACTCCCCAGGTCGTGGCAGGACGAGACCAACTCGACGCTGCGCGACGGCGTGGCCCGCTATCAGGGCACGGCGGTCCTGGCCGACTGGTACGCCCTGAGCGCCGATCATCCGTCGTGGTTCACGCCCGACGGGGTCCATCTGGAGACGGCCGGGGCCCAGGCCATGGCCACGCTGATCGCCGGTGCGCTTTAGAGTCGCTCGGCTATGGACGGACAGCAGTTCCTCGGCCTTCAGCCGACCAACGACCCCAACCGGTGGCTCCTTCCAGTGGTGCCCGCCGTCCTGAGCGGCGTCGGAGCCCTGTTCGGGGGGTGCGGGCTGGCGGCCGCCATGGAGGCCATGGAGGCGACCACCGGCCGCAAGACGATCTGGGCCGCGGCGCAGTACCTGTCGTTCGCCCGCCCACCCGCCACCGTGAGCATCGAGGTGGTGGCCATGGTCGAAGGCCACCAGACGAGCCAGGCTCGGGCCGTCGGCCGGGTGGGCGACGAGGAGATCTTCACGGTCAACGCCGCCCTCGGCATCCGCCCCTCCGAGTATCACGGGCAGTG
This sequence comes from Acidimicrobiales bacterium, assembly GCA_051984395.1. Lineage (GTDB taxonomy): Bacteria > Actinomycetota > Acidimicrobiia > Acidimicrobiales > AC-9 > AC-9. The sequence continues at coordinate 7,934 of JBPYEZ010000102.1, forward strand.
GGCGGCCCGACCGCCGGTGCCGCCACCCGACGCGTGCCCGCCCCGCGTGCTCGAGGACCGCCACGAGGCGACGATCATGCGGCGCCTCAGCGTTCGCCTGGCCGACGCCCGGCCGCTGGACGAGCTGGAGGGCCCCAGTGCCGACGGCCGGAGCTCGCTCTGGGCGCGCCTGGACGAGCTCACGTCGCCCACCACGACCCTCGCCATCCTCGGAGACTTCGTGCCGTTCGGCATCAGCCAGGCCCTCGGGCAGTGGGCGGGCGGCACCAGCCTCGACAACACCATCCGCGTCGTCCGGCGGGTGCCCACCGAGTGGGTCCACCTCGACATCCGCGTCCAGGCGGTCGCCGACGGGTACGGGCACGGCCTCGTCCACCTGTGGGCCGAGGACGGCACCCTCATGGGCACGGCCAGCCAGACGGCGGTGGTACGGCACTGGGGCGGCAGGCGGTGAGAGGCGACCGCTAGATGCGACCCCACGAGCGGTCGGTGACGCCCGTCTCGTAGCACTGCAGCAGGTGCTCCAGCCAGGCCACGCTCTCCTCGAGACCACCGGGGCGGTTGCGGGCCAGCCACAGCTGACGGTGGCGCTCGATGAGCGGGCGCAGCTCAGCCGCCAGCTCGGCGCGCTCGGGACCCGGGACCGATGACAGCCATCCGTCCTCGGCCAGGCGCGCCCGACCGTCGTGACACAACAGCGCCACCAGCGCGGCCGCCGTGCGCAGCTCGTCGACGACGAGGGCCCCGTCCGGCCGCCGGGGCCGGGCATGCCCGAGACGCTCGACGGTGGCGGTCAGCGATTCCTCGACGGCGCGCAGGTCCTCGATGGTCATGCCCGCGCTCACGCCGCGGTCGACCTGGAGCTGGGGATAGTAGAGGTGGAGCACGAGCACGGAGATGTTCGGGAACTGCGGCGCGATCCCGCGATGGGCATCGCCGAGGGCGAGAAGGGCGGCGCCCAGCTCGCCGCCGGGGTCGTCGAAGGCGTGGGCGTCGAGGGCGGCGCCCAGGTCGAGGTCGGAGTTGGTGTCCAGGCACCACGACGCGGCGGCGGCGTAGGCGAACCCGGGCTCGCTCACCGGCAGGTACTGGAGGTGTCCCATGTCGCCCCAGTCGGTGGTCAGATACCCCGAAGACCTGTTGGCGAGGCCCCCCTCGGCCGCCGCTCGGCAGTTGCCGATCATGTTCGTGACCCGACCCAGGATGCTCAGCCAGCTCGACGTGCCGGGGCACACCCAGTGACGGATCCCCGCCTTGCTCAGGGCCTCGGTGCGGTCGGCAAAAGGGTGCCAGTCCTCGTAGCCCCACTCGCACACCGTCACGCCCGCGGGAAGGCGGGCCAGGGTGTCGGGATGGTTGGCGAGAATGTCGCCCCAGATCAGCATCTCCCGGCCGGACAGCTCGGGGACGTCTCGAAGGGTCCGGACCCAGTCGACGTAGTCACCGATGCGTTCGGGCGGAAGCTCCCACGGCTCGTCGAGGCCGACCTGCACCCGGCGGCTGGTGAAGCAGGGCAGGAGCTGGGCGAGGAGCTCGCGCACCAGGTCCAGCGACGCCGGCTTGACCGGATCGATCGTGGTCGGCGCGTGGAGATGCCCCCGCGCGTCGGGCCAGCCGTCGGGAGCGATGGCCAGGGGCCGGTAGCGCTCGTGAGCCAGCCACCGGCCCATGTGACCCAGGCAGTTCTGGTTGGGCACCAGCTCGACGTGACGGGCCCGGCAGTAGGCGTCGAGTCGCCGCACTTCCTCGGCTGTGAGCGCGCTGGCGCGACCCCACACCTCCTCGTGGCCCCGATAGGCGAAGGTGTGCTCGATGTAGAGCTGCAGCTGGTTGATCTTCCACGACGCCAGCCGGTCCACCAGGGCCTCGAGAGTCTCCGTGGTCGGCACCTTGTCGCGGGAGATGTCGAGCATCACCCCCCGGACCGGGAAGTCCGGCCAATCCCGGACGATGCCGACCGGGAGGCGGCCGCCGTGCAGGCGGGCAAGCTGGTCGAGCGTCGCCCGGCCGTAGAAGATGCCGGCGTCGTCTCCTGCCGTCAGGTGCACCGCGTCCGCATCGGTGCGCAGCTCGTAGCCCTGGGCCGGCAGCGAGGCATCCAGACGCGCCACCGCGGGCCGGCGCGGCACCAGCTCGCGTCCGAGCGCCAGATGACGGGGTCGCGGGAGAAGGTTCACCGAGCGGGCGGCAACTTCTTGCGGTAGACGAAGAACACCCGGTCCACCGTGCCGCCCAGCCTGGCGTAGGGGACGATCGGGCCCACCCACACGACCTCGGCCTGCCGCTGGCCGGCCGATCGCATGCGATGGAGAGCGCCGAGCACGAGTGCCTCGCCCACGCCCTTGCCAATGAGGTCGGGGCGCACGGCCACCGGGCCCAGCAGGCCCCGGCGGTTGACGTCGTAGGCACAGAATCCCGTGATCCCCTCGTCCCCGCGCGTGAGGAGGAGGGTTTCCTTGTCGAGGGCCCGCAGCGCCTCTGCCGACCAGTTGCTCCAGTGGCGGGCCATCCAGCCCTCGACCTCGGGCCGGTCGCTCGCGACCGCCAGCTCCGTTCCCCCGGGGTCCGCCCGCAGTCGGCCGAGGTCCACCGCCATGTTGAAGTTGGCCTCTGCGCGCGTGTAGTGATGGCGCTCGAGCAGGCACAGCATCGCTGTCTCTGTTGTCTCCACGCCCGGGAACAAGAAGTAGGGGGCGTCGGCGCCGACGGTCACCGATCCTGTTCCGGCCAGGTCCGCTTCGGCGGCCTCCAGGAGGGCGTGACCGTGACCGCGTCCTCTGGCTGACGGGTCGACCACGAGCAGGCGCACGAAGCCGCCACCCTCACCCTCGACCGTCGCCACGACACCGACGTCGGGATGGCCGCGGACCGTGGCCGGCTGGTCCGGAGCGTCGAGAGCGGCCGCCAGCTCGTCGGCCGCCGGTGGGTCCGCCAGGCCCCGGCGGCAGAGGTCGGCGATGGCAGGCAGATCGCCGGAGCCAAGGCGGTCGAGCGACCAGCCGCGGTCGTTCGTCACGCGCTCCCCCACGCGTCGGCCACCACGGCGTCGAGGGCGGGCCTCTGGTCGAGCATCGATCCGAGCAACCGGATCTGCGCCCGGCACCGGTCGCGGTTCTGGCCGGGGCGAAAGACGCGGAAGTAGACGTCGCCGGCCAGATGGTCGGTGAGGAACCGCACCGCCTGCTCGTAGACGACGACGGCAGCCGAGAGCGACCACAGCGCCACCTCGGGCCGGGTGATCCACCGAGCCGACTCCTGTCCGTAGCCGGCGACCAGGGCGCGGGCCAGCTCGAGGTCCATCGCAACCAGGCTGAGATCGCGCTCGTCCTCGGGTGCCCGACAGGTGGCGCTGCGGAGCAGATCTCCGAGGTCCCACAGGATCGAGCCGGGCATGACCGTGTCCAGGTCGGTGATGCAGACGACGCGGTCGGTCTCGTCGTCGAAGAGCAGGTTGTCGACCTTGGCGTCGTTGTGGGCCACCCGCAGCGGCACCTCGGGTCCCACCAGGCGCCGACCGCCTTCGGCCAGATCCCGGTGACCCAGCACGAGCTCGATCTCGTCGCTGACCTCCCCCGCCCGACGAGCGGGATCGGCCCGCAGGACGCGCTCGAGCGCGGCCAGGCGCCTCTCGGGGTCGTGGAACCCAGGGATGGTCTCCCCCACCAGGGCCGGGTCTACGTCGACGAGGAGCCGGTGCAGCTCTCCGAAGGCGCGACCGGCCTCGAAGACCTGCGCCGGTGAGACCAGCGTGGGAGAGCTGTGGGTTCCCTCGACGAAGTCGACACATCGCCACACGGCACCGTCCCGGTCACGCCAGCTGGGCTGGCCCTCCCGCGTGGGAACCACGGTCAGCACCCGGCGCTGAAGGTCCTGCTCACCCTCGGCCTCGAGGCGGCGCCGCAGGTGGCTCGTGATCAGGCCCAGGTTGGCGGTGACCACGTCGGGCTGCGGAAACACCGTCGGGTTCAGGCGCTGAACCAGATACCGGCGAGGGGCCCGGGCGCTCGGACCGCAGCTGACCACGTGGGTCTGGTTGATGTTGCCCCGGCCGAACGGCCGGACGTCCTGGACCGGCCCGGCCAGGGCGAAGCGGGCGGCGACGTCGGCCGGATCGGCTCCCGTACGGGTCGTCGCGCCCATCGGCATCCCCGAACGGTACCGTTCCGTAAGTCCACCGAGCGGAGGGTCTGTGGCCTACCAACCGATCGAGAGCTACGGCGTCATCGGCGACATGCGCACCGCCGCCCTGGTCGGGACGGACGGCTCCATCGACTGGCTCTGCTTCCCCCGCTTCGACTCGCCCAGTGTGTTCGCGGCCATCCTCGACGACGAGAAGGGAGGTCGCTTCGCCATCTGCCCCACGATCGAGGACTTCCGCAGCAAGCAGCTCTACTGGCCCGACAGCAACGTGCTGGTCACCCGCTTCCTCTCCGAGTCCGGCGTCGCCGAGGTGACCGACTACATGCCCGTCGGCGCCGTCGCCGCTCGTCATGGCCGGCGATGCCTGATCCGCCGGGTAACCAGCATCCGGGGCACCATGCCGTTCGAGATGCAGTGCGCGCCGGCGTTCGACTTCGCCCGGACGAGCCATGAGGTGGAGGTGGGCAGCGGAGGAGCGCTGTTCCGCTCACCCCGGTTCACCCTGGGACTGGGCTGCGACGTGCCCGTGAGGAGCCGCGGAGGGACCGTGATCGCCGACTTCAGCCTCGACGAGGGCGAGGAGGCCTGCTTCGTCCTCTGCGAGACGGATCCGCTCGGTACCGACGACCTGCGCCTGCCCCCGCGACTGCAGAACGAGCTGCTCACCGGCACCGTCGACTACTGGCACCACTGGCTGTCCAAGTGCACCTACCGGGGGCGCTGGCGCGAGATGGTCCACCGGTCGGCCCTCGTGCTCAAGCTGCTGACCTTCGACCCGACGGGCGCCATCGTCGCCGCTGCGACCTGCGGACTGCCCGAGCAGCTCGGCGGCACGCGCAACTGGGACTATCGCTACACCTGGATCCGGGACGCTGCCTTCACCCTCTACGGCCTCCTTCGGATCGGCTTCACCGAGGAGGCGGCCCAGTTCATGACCTTCCTCGAGGCGCGCTGCAAGGAGCTGAACGAGGACGGCTCCCTGCAGATCATGTACGGCATCGACGGTCGGCACCGTCTCGTCGAGGAGCGACTCGATCACCTCGACGGCTACCGGTCCTCACGGCCGGTGCGGGTGGGCAACGACGCCTTCGGCCAGCTCCAGCTGGACATCTACGGCGAGCTCATGGACTCGGTCTACCTCTTCAACAAGTACGGCACCGCCATCTCCTACGACCTCTGGGTGTCGCTGCGGCGCCTCGTCAACTGGGTCTGCGAGAACTGGACGCGCGAGGACGAGGGGATCTGGGAGATGCGCGGCGGGCGCAGGCACGGCCTCTACTCGAAGCTCATGTGCTGGGTCGCCGTCGACAGGGGGCTGCGCCTGGCCGACAAGCGCTCGTTCCCGGCCGACCGCGACCGGTGGCTTCGGATTCGTGACGAGATCTACGAGGAGATCATGAGCCGGGGCTGGAGCGACAAGCACCAGGCGTTCATGCAGGCCTACGACAGCGACACCCTCGACGCCGCCAACCTGGTGATGCCCCTCGTCTTCTTCGTCTCCCCGACCGATCCGCGGATGCTGAAGACCCTCGACGCCATCAGCCGGGCGCCCGAGGACGGCGGGCTGGTCGCCAACAACCTCGTCTACCGCTACAACCTCCTGGACAGTCCCGACGGGCTCGAGGGAGAGGAGGGTACGTTCAACATCTGCACCTTCTGGCTCGTGGAAGCACTCACCCGGGCGGGGCGGGCGGACCGGTCCCGCCTGGACCAGGCCCGGCTGATGTTCGAGCGCATGCTCGGCTACGCCAACCACGTGGGCCTGTTCGCCGAGCAGACCTCGATGACGGGAGAGGCCCTGGGCAACTTCCCGCAAGCCTTCACCCATTTCGCCCTCATCAGCGCCGCCTTCAACCTCGATCGGGCGCTCGGGACCCGAGACTGACGCGTATCATCGCGTCGCGGGCTACAAGAGGGGGGAGCGACATGGCGACGAGCCAACCATCCAGTCACGCAGCCGACGACATCCCGCGACCGCTGGGCGAGGGCTTCCCGGTGACCACCGCCTTCGACTTTCCGGGCCTACGGATCGACCGGACGCTCGGCACGTGCTTCGGTCTGGTGGTGCGCAGCATGGGCTTCGCCAAGGGGATCGGTGCCGGCTTCAAGGCCCTGGCCGGTGGCGAGGTCCACCAGTACACCCAACTGCTCGAAGACAGCCGGCGGCACGCCTTCGACCGCATGGTCGAGAACGCCCGGCTCATGGGCGCCAACGCCGTGGTGGCCATGCGCTTCGACTCGTCCGAGATGGGCCAGAACCTGACCGAGATCGTCGCCTATGGCACAGCCGTGGTGCTCGCCGAGACGGGATGATCGGCGCCCTCATCGCCGTCGTGGCCGTGGTGGTGCTGGCGTTCCTGTTCGTGGTGAGCCTGGCCGTGCGCCGCCACGGCGAGGCGGACACCGTCGAGCGTGACTGGCGACCGACCGACGAGGTCTTTCGGGACCCGTCCACCAACCGCCTGATGAGGGTGTGGGAGGACAGCGGCGACGGCTCCCGTCACTACGTGCCCGAGCCCTGAGCCCGAGCCCTGAGCAGGCTCAGAGCTCGACCAGCTCCCACCTCGCCGGCTCGCCGTTGACCTCCCGCAGCACGCCCCGGTTCTGCAGCGCCCGCAAGTGGGCCATGGCCTCGCCCACCGCAGCCCGACGCATGAAGCCGTCGATGCGGTTCCAGGGGCGGGACCAGGTCATCTGGGATGCGATGTCCCAGGCCGAGGTCACGCCCCGCTCCACCGCGGCCACGACCTCGGCGAAGCGTTGCTCGTGGTGGGCGCGCAGCTCCGCCACCCTCTCGGGCAGGCCGACGAAACGGTGCTCGTGGGCGGGCAGCACCTCGGCGGTCGGAAATCCGGCCACCCGCTCCAGGGACGCCAGGAAGTCACCGAGTGGATCGGCCCCGGCCTGCGGGTGGAACGGGATGTTCGGGGTGATGCGCGGTAGCACGTGATCGCCCGAGAGCATCAGCTCGTGGCGGGGCTCGTAGAAGCAGAGGTGCCCGGGCGAATGACCCGGGGTCCAGATGGACAGGAGGTCCCAGCCGGGAACCTCGGGCCTGGTGCCGTCCTCCATCAGCACGTCCGGCTCGACGGCGGAGACGAACGGCAGGACCGGCATCGAGGCCCGCTGCAGCGACGACAGCTCCTCTGCCGGCGCGCCCACCCGTCGCAACATCGCTCCCACTCGGACCAGCAGGTCCTCCGGGTCCACGTACCGGTCCTGGATCAGCTTGGCGTCTGCCGGGTGCAGGGCCACCCAGGCGCCCGACGCCTCCCGTACCCGCCCGGCCAGCCCGTAGTGGTCGGGGTGGATGTGGGTGACGAGCACCCCGCGGACCTCGGCCACCTCGGTCCCGGCATGGGCCAGCCCGGCAGCCAGCGTGTCGAAGGCGTCGTCGGTGTTCCAGCCGGCATCGACGATGTACGGCCCGGCGTCGGTCTCGAACAGGTAGACGAGGACGTAGCGGAGGGGGTTGTTCGGGATCGGGACCGGGATGCTCCAGATGCCCGGCCTCACCCGCTCGACCGGCGGGAGGGGCCCGACCGATCGGGCGACGGGGACTGACACGACGCCGTTCAGCCCGCGGCGACGAGACCCTTGGCGGCCTCGACAACGTGGCGGGCGGAGATGCCCGCCCAGTCCATCAGCTCGGCCGACGTTCCCGAGCCCGGCGTCCCCTTGACCGCCAGGTGGGAGATGCGGGGCGGGCGGGGCTCGTCCGACAGAGCCTCCATGACGGCGGCGCCGAGGCCGCCCTCCGGGTAGTGGTCCTCGACCACGACGAGCCGACCCGACGTGACCCGTGCCGCCTGGCGCAGCGTCTCGACGTCGACCGGCTTGACCGAGTAGAGGTCGATCACCCGCGCCGAGATACCGGCCTCCTCCAAGGTCCCCGCCGCCTCGAGGCAGGCGTGCAGGGTGACCCCGGCGCCGATGAGCGCCACGGTGTCGTCGCCATGGCTGCGAACCACCTTGGACCCGCCGATGGCGAAGTGGTCGTCCGGACCGTAGACGACGGGGTAGGCGCCTCGCGTGGTCCGGATGTAGACCACGCCGTTGGTGTCGGCCATGAGGTCGACGAGGCTCACCGTCGAGACCGGGTCGCTCGGGTACAGCACGGTGGAGCCGCTGACCGCTCGCATCGCCGCCAGGTCCTCGAGCGCCATCTGCGAGGGTCCGTCGGCGCCGATCTCCGAGCCGGCGTGGGAGCCCGACAGGCGGATGTCGGCACGGGAGATCGCGGCCATCCGGACGAAGTCGAAGGCGCGGGAGAAGAAGGCGGCGAAAGTCGACGCGAACGGCCGGTACCGGCGCACGCTCATGCCGACGGCGGCGGCGACCATCTGCTGCTCGGCGATGAACATCTCGAAGAACCGGTCCGGGTAGGCCTTCTTGAACTCGTCGGAGTGGGTCGAGTTGCTCACCTCGCCGTCGAGAACCACGACGTCCGGCCGGGCGCCGAGCGCCACCAGCGCGTCGCCGTAGGCCTTGCGCGTCGCCACCTTGTCCGTCTTGTCGTACCGGGGCAGCTCGACGGTGGCCTTCCCCCGCCGGGGGATCGCGCTCTGGAGCCCCTCGGGGAGGGGCCCCTCGACCCGGAGGCTGCGCTCGCCCCCGAGCTCGGCCACCGCACGCTCGGCCATGTCCTCGGGCAGCGGCTTGCCGTGCCATCCCTCCTTGTTCTCGATCTCCGAGAACCCCTTGCCCTTGATGGTCCGAGCGATCACCACGGTGGGTCGGTCGGCCTCGCGGGCAGCGGTGAGCGCTTCGTCGATCTCGGCGTCGTCGTGCCCGTCGATCTCGAGGGCGGCACAGCCGAAGGCCTCCACCCGGCGACGGTAGGCGTCGAGGTCCCACTCGAACTCCGTGGGCCCCCGCTGGCCCAGACGGTTCACGTCGAACAGGGCGGTGAGGTTCGAGAGCCCGTAGTGGGCCGCCTTGTCCAGCGCCTCCCAGATCGAGCCCTCGGCCAGCTCGCTGTCGCCGCAGAGGACCCACACGTGGAAGGGCAGCTCGTCGAGGTAGCGACCGGCGAGCGCGACCCCGACCCCGTCCGGCAGCCCCTGGCCCAGCGAACCGGTGGCGACGTCGACCCACGGCAGCTCGGGGGTGGGGTGTCCCTCCAGCCGGGCTCCGAACTGGCGGTAGGTCTGCACCAGCTCCTCGTCGCTGACGACGCCCGCCGCCTTGAACATCGAGTACAGGAGGGGCGAGGCGTGCCCCTTCGAGAAGATCAGGTGATCGTTGTTGTCCGCCTTCGGGTCGCTCCAGTCGTAGCGAAAGTGCCGGGCGAGCAGCACGGCCATGAGATCGGCAGCGGACATGCTCGAGGTGGGATGGCCGGAGCCGGCGTGGGTGCTACAGCGAATGGAGTCCACCCGCAGCTGCTGGCCCACCTCGGCCAGGAACCCAGCCTCGCTCGTGTCGAGCTTGCCGCCGGTCGTCGTCCGCGCCATCGCCTCTCCCAGGGGTGTGGACCTGGCCCGTTCCAGGCGTCCACCCTCAGGCTAGTCGTCGTTTCTGGCGGCTTCGCCGCCCCGGACGGGGCCCCAATCCCCGTCCTCCTCCGAAGCGGTGGGGACCCCAACCCCACCGCCGGCCGTGTCAGCCCCGTTTCACCCTGCCGCGCAAGGCAGCCAGGGCCAGGCCCACGCTGAGCACCCCGACGGCGGCGATGGAGAGCACCGCCCACCCCAGGGCCGCACCGTCCCAGCCCTGCGAGGTCAGGGCCCGCAGCCCGGCCAACAGGTACGTCACCGGGTTGTAGGTGGCGATCGTGGACAGCCACCCGGTGAGCGAAGCCTTGGGCACGAAGGCGGTGGTGAGGAAGGCGAGGGGGAAGAACAGGACGAAGCTGGAGTTGACGGCGGCGGGATTGCCCGTCTTGAGGGCGATGGCGTACGGGAAGCCGGTGAAGACCAGGCCCCACGACGCGGCGAGCAGGACGAAGACCACCAGGCCGGCCACTCCGGTCACGAAGTTCACCCCGACGGCGAAGCCGACGATCAGCACCGGGATGGTGAGCGCCACCACCAGGGTGAAGTCGGCCACCATCAGCCCGAGCAGGAGTGCAAGGCGGCGTACGGGGGTCACGCAGAGTCGGTCGAAGTAGCCGCCCTGGATGTCGGTCACGAGCGTCGAGGCCCGGGAGATGCCGGTGACGGCGAAGACGATGGCCAGGGGGAGCTCGAAGGCCTTGAAGTCGATGCCGGCGGCTTGACGGGTGACGCTCTGCAGGGCGCCCAGGTTCACGATGAAGAAGAACACCGGAACGATCAGCGCGGGGATGATCGACTCCGGGTCCCTCGGGATCTGGCGCAGCGCCCGTCCCGCCACGCTGGCCAGATCCCGGAAGAAGCCTGCCTCGCGACCCCGGATGTCGTCGTCGGCGAGGGGCACGGCCGGTGTCACCGCAGGATCGGCGGTCGTCACGTGGTCTCCTCCGGCTCGACATGCTCGAGGTGCTCGATGTGACCCCCGGTCAGCTCCAGGAACACGTCGTCGAGCGTGGGCGTACGCAGGGTGAGGCTGTGGACCGTGACCCGGTGGTGGTTGAGGGCGACGGCCACGGGCGTCATCGTCCCTGCCCCGTCGGGCGCCCGCAGCGTCACCTCACCCTGGTGGATGGACAGGTGATGGACGCCTGGCACCTCCTGCAGTGCCTGCACGACCTCCTCGTCGGGGCCGTCGACCCGCGCCACGATGAGATCGTCTCCGATGGAGCGCTTGAGCTCGTCCGGCGTCCCCTCGGCCACGATGTGACCGTCGGAGATGATCCCGACGCGGTCGGCGAGCTCGTCGGCCTCCTCGAGGTACTGGGTCGTCAGGAAGATCGTGGTACCCCGCTCGACGTTGAGCCTCCGGATCTCCCGCCACACCGCGACCCGACTGGCAGGGTCCAGGCCCGTGGTGGGCTCGTCCAGGAATATGACCTCGGGGTTGTGCACCAGGGCGGCGGCCACGTCCAGGCGACGCTTCATGCCACCGGAGTAGGTGCTGATCCGCCGGTCGATGGCGGGTCCGATGTCGACCAGGCGCAGCACGTCGTCGAGACGACGATCGATCTCCGAGGTGTGCAACCCGTACAGCCGACCCTGGAGACGCAGCAGCTCCCGGCCCGTCTGCCGGTCGTCGAGGGCCGCCTCCTGGAGGGCGACGCCGATCCGAAGCCGGACCGCCTGGGGCTCCGACGCCACGTCGTAGCCGGCTACCCGCGCCGACCCGGCGGTCGGGAGGAGCAGGGTGCACAGCATCCGCACCAGCGTCGACTTCCCGGCGCCGTTCGGCCCCAGGAAGCCGTAGATCTGCCCCTCGGGCACCGACAGGTCCACCCCGGCGACGGCCAGCACCGAGTCGAACCGGCGCTCGATCTTCTCGGCCAGGACGGCGGGCTCAGCCATGGCTCGCAACCAGCTCTCCGCCCGACCTCACGTCTCCAGTCCGTCCAGGCGGGCCAGGATGCGCAGCATCACCTCGTCCGCTCCCCCGCCGATCGAGAGCAGACGGGAGTCCCGGAAGTAGCGCGACGTCCAGGTCTCCTCCATGTAACCGACGCCGCCGTGGAACTGGAGGCACTCGTCGGCGATCCTGCGTATGAGCCGGCCCGTCGCCAGCTTGGCGATCGTCGCGTACCGCGTGGTGTCCTCGCCGCGCAGGTAGGCCTCGGCGCAGGCGTAGTTGTACTGCCGGGCCATGTCGAGCTCGGCGGCCAGCTCGGCCAGGGTGAACTGCACGTGCTGGTTGGCGAGCAGCGGACGGCCGAAGACCACCCGGTGCCTCAGGTAGTCCGCAGTCCGCTCGAGAGCCCGCTCGGCTCCACCGATCGCCTGGTAGGCGGCGATCATTCGCTCGTTCTGGAACTGAGCCATCTGCTGTTGGAAGCCCTGCCCGATCTGGCCGATCGTGTTGGCGACGGGCACCCGCACATCCTCGAACGACAGCTCGGCGGTGTCCGACGACCAGTTGCCCAGCTTCTCGAGCTTGCGACTGACGGTGAACCCGGGAAGGTCGGTCGGCACCACGATCTGTGACATGCCCTGGTACCCACCCTCGCCCGAGGTCCTCGCCAGCAGGCACAGCCAGTCGGCCTGGACTCCGTTGGTGATGTACAGCTTGGTCCCGTTGATCACCCACTCCTCGCCGTCCCGCTCGGCCCGGGTGCGCAGGGCGGCGACGTCGGAGCCGGCGTCCGACTCCGTCACGGCGATCGACGTCACCACGTCGCCCCTGATGGCCGGCACGAGGTAGCGGCGCTTCAGCTCGTCGGTCCCGAAGCGATGCAGCGACGGCGTCGCCATGTTGGTCTGCACGCTGATCGCCATCGGCACCCCGCCACAGCCGATGCGCCCCAGCTCCTCGCCGGCGACAACCGTGTAGGAGTGGTCGGCTCCCTGGCCGCCGTAGGCGGGGTCGTACTCCAGCCCGAGCACACCGAGCGCACCCAGCTTCGGGAACAGCTCGTGGGCCGGGAACCCACCCTCGCGCTCCCAACGGTCGACGTGCGGCTCGATCTCCCGCTCCACGAGGTCCCGCACCGTCTTGCGGAACAGCTGGTGCTCAGGGGTGAAGTGCATGGCGGCGCCCACGGTAGCCCGGGCCCGGGCGTGAGGACGCTGGCCGCACGGCGCGCGTGACATGCTCGGGACCGTGACGGACATCTCGATCTCCCCGCTCGGGTCTGGCGGGTTCTCGGTCCAGCTGGAGCAGGGCGGGGTCTCCACCAGCCACCGGGTGACGGTGCCGCAGTCGATGCTCGACGATCCCGAGCTGGGGTCCGCGGACCCCGAGGTGATCGTGCGCCGGTCGATGGAGTTCCTGCTCGAGCGGGAGCCGCCGACCTCCATCCTCTCGGAGTTCTCCCTGGACGTGATCCCCCGCTACTTCGGCGACTACCACGCCGAGCTGCGCCGGCGCCTCGCTCTCAGCGGGTGAACACGGCGAGGAAGTCCCGGGAGCTGGGCTCGAGCCAGTGGGTGGGGCCGTAGTTCATCCCGGCGAGCAGGGGGGTCCCCTGCACCTGGTCAGGAGGAGCGAGCGGAGCGGCGACATACGTCGAGAAGCTGACCCACTGGGGGTTGATGTCGAGCTCCATGGCTCTGACACAGCCCGCCGCTACCAGGACGTTGGCCAGCCCGGCCGGGTCGAGCCCTGGCCCGCCGGCGTAGATCAGGTCGCCGGCGGCATCGACGCCCACCGCCGAACGCCAGACGGCGCTGCCCCCGCCGAGTGTCGCTCCCCAGCTCGAGCCGAGGTTCGCGGGCGCGCCGCCGTCGACGAGGAGATGGAGGTTCTGGCGGACGGAGACCACGTCAGGCGTGAGCGTGACGTCCCGCCCCCACACGCCGACCGTCGCCGAGCCGTCGGCGTGAACCACCAGCGAGGCGTAGCCGTCCTGGAGAGGCAGGGCAGCTCTCCCATCCGTGTACCAGCCGCCCGATCCGGTCCCGAGGCGGAAGCCGGAGTTGAACGCCGCCACCAGCTCCGGTCGGACGCTGGGATCGATCGCCCCCTGGGCAGGCCAGGAGCCGGAGGGCTCCTCGGTGCCGGCGTAGAGGACGGTCTTCGTCAGCTTGGTGTCGATCAGCGCCAGACCCGTCGGCGACGACCCGCTCCCCGGCCGCAGCGTGGTGGTGTAGACGACCGGGACGGTCCCGTTGGGCCGGCCGTCCGGAGCCCAGACGGTCGGGCGGCCGGCCGGGACCCAGTGCCCCTCGCCGGGAAGGGGGTCACTCGCCAGGGGACGGGCGTCGACCGGCGGCGGGGGCGGAGGGGGCAACGGCGGCGTCGTCGACGTCTCGCGGCTGGAAGACGCCCGCGAGGACGCGCTGGCATGCCCGTTCGCCGTTGGCGACGACCGCTGCGATCCGGTCGTGGCGGAGACGGCCAGGAACGCCGTCACCGCCGCCACTGCCGCGACCACGGCTGTCACTGGCACGAGCCAGAGGCGCCGCAGCCGCCGGCGTGAAGGTGGGGCGGGGGGCTCCTGCTCGGAGCCGATGAGCACCGTATGCCGGCGTGGTGGCGGGGCGGGAGGCTCCTGCTCGGAGCCGATGAGCACCATATGCCGGGAGATTGTCACACTCCCGACCCCCCCGTAGGGGCACCCGCCTACGCCGCAGGTGTGACCTGGTCGGCGGCGGGCTCGAGGGCGACGGCGAGGACCTCGCCGACGTCGTCGACCAGATGGAACGACAGCTTGTCGCGCACCGCCTCGGGGACGTCGTCCAGGTCGCCCCCGTTGCGAGCGGGGAGCACGACCTCGGTGAGACCGGCCCGGTGGGCGGCCAGCACCTTCTGCTTGACGCCCCCGATGGGCAGCACCTTGCCCTGGAGCGTGACCTCGCCGGTCATGCCCACGGTCGAGCGGACCGGCCGCCCGGTCAGCAAGCTGGTCAGCGCCGTCGTCATGGTGACGCCCGCCGACGGACCGTCCTTGGGGACGGCGCCGGCCGGCACGTGGACGTGGAAGCGCCGCTTGGTGGCGGCGTCGGGCGACAGCCCCAGGGCGCTGGCGTGGGAGCGCACGTAGGAGAGGGCGATCTCGGCCGACTCCTTCATGACGTCGCCGAGCTGACCGGTCAGCACCAGCCCCTCTCCCTCCATCGAGGACGCCTCGATGAACAGCACGTCTCCACCCACGCCCGTCACGGCGAGCCCCGTGGCCACCCCAGGCACCGAGGTGCGCTCGGCGGCCTCGGCGAAGAAGCGCGGCCGGCCCAGGTAGCTGGCCACGTGGCCACCGTCGACCACCACTGGCGTCGACCGGGACTCCGAGGCGATGGCCGTGGCGACCTTTCGCAGGAGCTTGCCCAGCTCCCGCTCCAGGCTGCGAACCCCCGCCTCGCGGGTGTAGTCGGACACGATGGCGCGCAGGGCGTCCTCGGCCACGGTGACGTCGTCGGGCCTCAGCCCGTTTCGCTGAAGCTGGCGGGCGAGCAGATGGTCCCGACCGATGGCGACCTTCTCGTCCTCGGTGTAGCCGTCCAGACGGACCAGCTCCATGCGGTCCAGCAGGGCCCCCGGGATTGTCTCGGAGACGTTGGCCGTGGCCAGGAACACCACGTCGGACAGGTCGAGGTCGACCTCGAGGTAGTGGTCCCGGAACGTGTGGTTCTGGGCCGGATCGAGCACCTCGAGCAGCGCCGAGGAGGGGTCGCCCCGCCAGTCGGCGCCGAGCTTGTCGACCTCGTCCAGCAGCAGGACCGGGTTCATGGTCCCGGCTTCCCGGATGGCGCGGACGATCCGACCGGCGGCGGCGCCGACGTAGGTGCGGCGGTGGCCGCGGATCTCGGCCTCGTCGTGGACGCCGCCCAGGGCGACGCGGACGAACTTCCGGCCCATGGCCCTGGCCACCGACTCGCCCAGCGAGGTCTTGCCCACGCCGGGCGGACCCACGAGGGCGACGATGGCCCCGGCGCCGCGGCGGTCGTCCTGGCTCAGGCCGCGCTCGGCCCGCAGCTTGCGCACGGCCAGGTACTCGATGATGCGGTCCTTCACGTCGGACAGACCGGTGTGGTCGGCGTCGAGGACCTCTCTGGCCTCCTCGACGTCGAGCCGGTCGTCGGACCGCACCCCCCAGGGCACGTCGAGGACCGTGTCCAGCCAGGTGCGGATCCAGCCACCCTCCGGGTTCTGCTCGCTGGTCCGCTCGAGGCGGTCGATCTCCTTCTCGACCGCGGTCCGCACGTCGGCCGGCAGGTCGGTCGCTTCGACCTTGGCCCGGTACTCCGCCACCGGTCCCTCGGCCTCGCCGAGCTCGCCGAGCTCCTTGCGGATGGCTGCCAGCTGCTGGCGGAGCAGGAACTCACGCTGGGTCCGCTCCATGCCCTCGGCCACGTCGGTCCGGATCTGATCGGCGACCTCGTGCTCGGCAAGGGCGTCGCGCGCCCATCCCAGGACCTTGCGGACGCGCTCTTCGACGTCGAGGGTCTCGAGGACCTCGACGGCGCGGGCGACGGGAAGGTCGGTCCAGCCGCCGGTGATGGCGTCGGCGAGCGCTCCGGGCTCGGTGGCGCCGGCGAGCGCCTCCGGCAGGCGCCGCGAGCGACGTCGCTCGGCCAGCGCGCTGACGACACCCCGCAGCTCGCGCGCCAGCTCTGCCAGGCCGCCGGTGGCGACGGTCGGGTCGTCGATGCGCTCGGCCTGGACCCACAGCCCTGGCCCGGTGCCGGCCACCCCGGTGCCCACGACGGCCCTGGAGAGGCCGCGCAGCAGCACGGCCTGCTGACCGTTGGGCAGCTGGCCGACCTCGTCCACCCGGGCGACTGTCCCGACCTTGGCGTACCGCCCCTCGATCCGGGGCACGAGCAGGAGGAGACCGTCGGCGCTCGAGGCGGCCTGGATCGCCTGCTTCGCCTCGTCCGTGTCGGGAGCGAGGGTCACCACCATCTGGGGCAGCACGACGCCCACCTCGATGGGCAGTAGCGGCAAGCTGACGGTGTTGGGTTCGGTGGTCGGCATGATGGACTCCTGTGGACTCCTTCGTTCGGAGTCTTACAACATTACAGGTGTGCACATTTCTTCCCGCCGGAACCGGTCCAAAGCGGGCCACCCGCTGAAGGTGCGGCCGCCGGCGGGCTGGGGCTCCGCCGCTCGGAGGAGAGCGGCGACGAGGGGCTGTTCGGGGTGACGCGGCGGCCGGAGGTATCGTCTCGGGCCGTGCCGCGCCGGACTCCAGCCGCCCTGGTGGGCGCTCTGGCCATGGCGGCCGTCCTGCTCGCCAGCTGCTCCTCGGCCTCGTCGGGGGCCTCGACCGCCAGCACCTTCCTGTCCGACTGGTCCAAGGGGAACCTGCAGGCCGCCGCCGGACAGACCGGCGCCCCCGACCGGGCTGCCGCCGACCTCCAGCAGGTGACCAGCAACCTCCTGGTCAGCCACGCCGACCTGCGCCTCGGGAGCGTGAACGGCAACACCGCCAACTTCTCGGCCGCGCTCACCCTGTCGGGGCTCGGCGTGTGGCGCTACCAGGGTCGCCTCGCCCTGCGCCAGACCGGCGGCGGCCGCTGGGTCGTCGCCTGGTCCCCCTCGAACATCTACCCGGGACTCGGGCCTGGCGACCGCCTCGACCGGACGAGGTCCCTCCCGCCCCGCGCCCCGATCCTCGACCGCAACGGCGCGCCGCTGGTCGTACCGACCCAGGTCGTCACGGTGAGCCTCGTGCCGGGAAAGCTCACCGACCCGGCGGGCGCCATCGCCGCCCTGCAGGCCACGACCGGCACCGACCCGGCACGGGTCCAGCAGCTCCTCGCCGGGGCCAAGCCGGACCAGCTCATTCCCGTCATCACCCTGCGCCAGCCCGACTACCTGAGGGTCAGGCCGGTGCTGTACCCGATCCCCGGCCTGTCCTTCCAGCAGAAGACGGAGAACCTGCCCCCGACGCCCACCTTCGGCCGCGCCGTGCTCGGCCAGATCGGACAGGCCACCGCCGACGCCCTCAAGCAGGCCGGGCCCAATTTCGTCGCCGCCGACGACGTCGGCCTCTCCGGACTGGAGCTCGCCTACCAGCGGCAGCTGGCGGGGACGCCGTCCGGCTCCGTGGTGATCCTCGAGGCCCAGGGCCAGACGGTGAGGACCCTCTCCACGTTCACGGGCCAGCCGGGGCAACCGGTGCGCACCACGCTGGACCCGCATCTGCAGAGCGCGGCCGAGGCGGCCCTGGCCACCACCCCGAAGCCGGCCGCCCTGGTCGCCGTGCAGCCCTCGACCGGTCAGCTGCTGGCCGTGGCCAACACCCCCGCCGACTCGTCGTTCGACCGGGCCCTCAGTGGGCAGTACCCGCCCGGCTCGTCGTTCAAGATCGTCACCACCACCGCCCTGCTCCCCACCGGGGTCACCCCCGACACCCCCGTGGCCTGCCCGCCGAGCGCCACCGTCGGGGGCAAGACGTTCACCAACTTCGAAGGCGAGACCTCGGGGGTCGTCCCCTTCTCGGTCGACTTCGCCCGATCGTGCAACACCGCCTTCATCGGTCTCGCCTCGCGCCTCAGCTCCGATCAGCTCCAGACGGCGGGCCGCTCGCCCGGCATCGGCACGGGCTGGAAGCTGCCGCTCACCGCCTACACGGGTCAGATCCCCACGACCAGCGACCCGACCGAGCTGGCCGCCGACGCCATCGGACAGGGTCGCGTCCTCGCCAGCCCGGTGGCCATGGCGCTGGCGGCCGGCGCCATCGACTCCGGCACGTGGCGGACGCCCGTCCTGGTCACGGACCCCGCCAACTCCTCGACTCCGCCGGCCCAACCCCCACCACCTCTCCCGCCCGGTGCCGCCGGCACCCTCGCCCAGCTGATGCGGGGCGTGGTCACGGGAGGAACCGGCACGGCGGCCAACGTGCCTGGCCCGCCCGTCTACGGCAAGACGGGCACGGCGGAGTTCGGCTCGGGGCAGCCGCCGCAGACCCACGCCTGGTTCATCGGCTACCGCGCCGACGTCTCCTTCGCCGTGCTCGTGGAGGGCGGGGGCGTCGGGGGCGACGTGGCCGCACCCATCGCCGCCCAGTTCCTGCAGGCCACCGGCTGAGGGAGCCTGGTCCGGCGCAGCGATACGCTGCGCCGTGGACCTGAACGGGCGCGCCGCGCTCGTCACTGGCGGCTCCAGCGGGATCGGGGCAGCCGTGGTGCGGCGGCTGCAGCACGCCGGCAGCCGGGTGGCCGTGCTCGACCTCCGGGCCGATGCCGGCGACGGCGACCTGGCGCTGGCCTGTGACATCGCCGAGGAGGAACAGGTCGTCGACGCCGTCGACCATGCCTACCGTGCGCTCGGCGGACTGGACGTCGCCGTGCTGGCCGCCGGCGTGGGTGGCATGTCGGCGGTCGCCGACATGTCGAGCTCGGAGTGGGACCGGGTCCAGGGCGTCAACCTCCGGGGCACCTTCCTCTGTCTCCGGGAAGCGGCCCGCGCCATGCGCCAGGCCGATCTGGGCGGCGCCATCGTGGCCATCACGTCGGTGTCGGGCTTCTTGGCCGACCGCCTCATGGCGCACTACACCGTGTCGAAGGCCGGCGTGGCGGCCCTGGTGCGGGTGGCGGCCAGGGAGCTCGGCCCAGCCCGGATCCGGGTCAACGCGGTGGCACCGGGTACGACCGACACGCCCATGTTCGACGCCGCCCGCCGCCTGCCGGGCTACGAGGAGCAGGTGGCCGGACGTACTCCGCTGGGCGGGCTGGGATCGCCCCGGGCGGTCGCCGAGGCGGTCGTCGCCCTGGCCGGTCTGGACTGGGTCACCGGCCAGATCGTGGCCGCCGACGGAGGCGTCTCGCTCTGGAGCCCGATCGACCCGGCCGAGCGACTGCCCCGCTGACGGTCCTCGCCGTCCCCTACCGCTTCAGCACGACGACCGACGCGTTGGCGCCTCTGCCGACGGTGTGGGCCAGCGCCGTCGCCGCGTCCGGGACCTGCCGGGAACCGGCGTCGCCACGCAGCTGGAGCGTCAGCTCGACGACCTGGCCGAGCGCCGAGGCACCCAGCGGCTCACCCTTCGAGAGCAGACCGCCGCTCGGGTTCACCGGCAGCCGCCCGCCCATCTCCGTCGCCCCCTCCTCGACCGCCTTGCCCGCGTCACCCTGGGGGCAGAGGCCGAGCTCCTCGTAGGAGAGGAGCTCCCGAGCGGCGTCGGTGTCCTGGCATTCCACGACGTCGAGGTCCGACGGGCCCAGCCCGGACCACTCGTAGGCCGCCCGCGCCGCCAAGGTGGTCGGGGCCGGGATGCTGTCGTCGACCAGTCCCGACATCGGCGTCGCCTCGCTGAGCACATTGCCCGGGAGATGCGATCGGAGGACGGCGGCGGCCACCTTCACGGGCCGTCCCGAGCCAGCGGTCGAGCGCCG
>JBPYEZ010000103.1:0-7226 GCA_051984395.1 Acidimicrobiales bacterium
GCGGTGTCTGGCTGAGATTCACCAGGTGGTCCAGCGGCCGCCCTAGCGGCCAGCCACCTCCAGGGTCCCTGCGGTTTGACAGTTCAGTTGGACCACCTCCTTTCTCTGGTGGCAACAGGCTATACGGACGGACGCGTAGCGCGAGGGCATTTCCCGAGCCGACGTCGGTCACGCGCCGCCGCTGTTGCCACCGGGACGCCGGAACACGCTCACCGCGTGCACGGCGACCAGAGCCCCCCAGACCACGATGAGCCAGATCGGCCAGAAGTACCCCTCTCCGGTCACGGCCCACACGGCCACCAGCACGGCGCTGATCACGGCGTAGGTCGCGGCGTCGGCGGCCAGGGCGCGTCGTCTCGCCGGAACGGCCGCCCGCCCCTGGGGGAGGTGTTGTGGGAGGTGGTCGGCCAGATGCGGGTGGGGCTCGGGGTCGGGCAGGTCGTTGGTGAGGGCGAACAGCTGGTCGAGCGTGCGCGCCTCGTACACCTGCCCCAACCGTTCGGAGAGCTCCTCGAAGGTCAGCCGGCCGGCTGAGCAGTGTTGGCGGAGCACGGCGGCCACCCGCTCCCGATCGGCGTCAGAGGCCCGCAGCCGGCCCTCTCCCGAGTCCCGCTCCGGTGTCGACGCCACGTCGTCAGTATCGCGCCGGGCCCGGTCAACGAGGCTCCGGCGGATCCTCGCCGACGGCTCCGATGGACTCCAGGTAGCTCATCTGGGCGGCCAGCACGGCGTGGACCTGGGCTGGCGTGTAGGACGTCCCCAACGCGCCGGCCCGTTCCAGCACGTAGTCGACCGTCTCGGCTCCGGCGACCACGATCGGTGCTTCCACGCTGGCCGAGTGACCGTTGCCCGAGGTGGTTCGGGAGCGGAAGTACTCGAGGTTCCAGTCGATGATCTGTCGCACGTCCTGCTGGCTGAGCCGCTCACTGACCTCGAACGGCAGGTGCCGCGTGACCCAGGACGCCACGACGTCCTGATCGACGACCCGCTGCCGTGCGTGCCGCCGCGGTGGAGGCCGCCGCCGTTCGGTCTGCCTGGTGACGGTGACCGCCGTCGCTACCAGAGCCGCCACGAGCCCGGCGGCCACGATCACCAGCACCACAGTGATCATGACCAGCCCAGGTTAGTCAGGCGCCGCCGCCGGCCGGCGGCGGGTGGGTCAGAGACCGATGCGCTGGGCGAGCAGCTCGCGGTGATAGGTCGGGTCGCCGAGGAGCAGCTCGGAGGACTTGGCCCGCTTGAAGTACAGGTGGGCGTCGTGCTCCCAGGTGAAGCCGATCCCGCCGTGGATCTGGATGTTCTCGGCCGCGGCGTGGAAGTAGGCGTCGGAGCAGTAGGCCTTCGCCAGGCTCGCCACCACAGGCAGCTCGTCCGAGCTCTCGGCCGCGGCCCAGCCGGCGTAGTAGGCCGCCGACTTGGCCGATTCGACCTCGAGGAGCATGTCGGCGCACTTGTGCTTGATGGCCTGGAAGCTGCCGATCGGCCGGCCGAACTGGACCCGCTCCTTTGCGTACTCGACGCTCATGTCGAGACAACGCTGGGCGCCGCCCACCTGCTCGGCGGCCAAGGCCACGGCAGCCAGGTCCAGGGTGCGCGACAAGCCGGCCGAGGCCCCGCCGTCCGCCCCGATGAGCCGCCCTGGCGTACCCGCCAGCTCGAGTCGCGCCTGCTTGCGGGTTTGGTCCATGGTCGCCAGCGGCGTGCGGGTCAGCCCCGCCGCGGTCCCCTCGACTGCGAACAGGCTCAGCCCCGCCGGGGTGCGGGCCGCTACGACCAGGAGGTTGGCCACGTGGCCGTCGATGACGAACATCTTGTGCCCGTCGAGAGTCCAGCCGTCCCCCGCCTTGGTCGCCGTCGTGGCGATGCCCCCCTCGTCCCAGCGCCCGTTGTCCTCGGTGAAGGCCAGGGTGGCGATGGTGTCGCCGCTGGCGATACCGGGGAGCAGCTCCTTCTTGGCCCCGTCGTCGCCGGAGGTGAGGATGGCGTTGGCGGCCAGGGCTATGGTGGCGAAGTACGGCGCGCACAGGAGGGATCGACCCATCTCCTCGAGCACGACGATCAGCTCCACGTACGTGAACCCCGAACCCCCGTACTCCTCCGGGATGGCGAGCCCCTGCAGTCCCAGCTGGCTGCCCATCTGGGCCCAGACGGCCGGGTCGTAGCCGTCGGTGGTCTCCATGAGCCGGCGGACCTCGGGTATCGGCGACTTGTCGTCGAGGAACCGGCGCACCGAGCTCCGAAGCTCTTCTTGTTCCTCGCTGAACGCGAAGTTCACTGCTGGCCTCCCCCGTGATCGGGCGGCGAGAATGCTCCAGTTCTACTAGACCGGGTGGTCAAGATGAAATTTCAGGACAGCAGGGCCGAGATCCACCACGTGGTGGTCGGCCCCATGGACAACAACGTGTACGTCCTCCGGTGCAAGGAGACGGGCCAGGCCGTCCTCATCGACGCCGCCAACGAGCACGACCGGCTCCTCGACCTCTGCCGGCGGCTCAACGTGGTCAAGGTCCTGGAGACCCACGGTCACTGGGACCATATCCAGGCCGTGCCCGCCGTACGCGACGCCGGCATCGACGTGGGTGTCACCCCCGACGACGCCGGCATGCTGCCGTCCTACGACTTCCTGCTGGAGGACGACTCGGTCTTCGAGGTGGGCAGGCTGCGCCTCAAGACCATCCACACACCGGGCCACACGCCCGGGTCGATGTGCTTCCTGCTCGAGGGGGCGCCGGTGCTGTTCAGCGGGGACACCCTGTTCCCGGGCGGCCCCGGCGCGACCAGCTTCCCGGGAGGCGACTTCCCGACCATCATCCGCTCGGTCGAGGACCGGCTCTTCGCACCCCTCGCCGCCGACGTGCTGGTGCTGCCCGGGCACGGCGACGACACGACGATCGGCAACGAGCGGCCCCACCTCCAGGAGTGGATCGACCGGGGCTGGTGATCGGGGGTTTCCCCTACCGCCGTAGTGCTAATAGAATTGCGGCGTGGCTGCCCCGATCTTCGAGATACAGGACCTCCACGTCGCCGCCGAGGGTGTCGAGATCCTCAAGGGGGTCGATCTGGTCATCCGACCCGGCGAGATCCACGCCCTGATGGGGCCGAACGGGTCGGGCAAGTCGACCCTGGCCAACGCCCTGCTGGGAAGCCCGGACCATCAGGTCACCGCCGGCCGGGTGCTGTTCAAGGGGGAGGACGTCACCAGCTGGCCCGCCGACGTGAGGGGCAAGGCGGGGATCTTCCTCGCCTTCCAGTACCCCGAGGAGATCCCGGGCGTTCCGGTGGCCCAGTTCCTCCGTCAGGCGCTTTCGGCGCGCCGGGGTATGGACATGTCGGTCCTCGAGCTCCGGCTGTCGATCATGGAGTGGATGAAGAAGCTGGGGATGGACCCGTCCTTCGGCGACCGCTACCTCAACGAAGGGTTCTCGGGCGGGGAGAAGAAGCGCAACGAGATTCTCCAGATGGCCATCATGGAACCGGAGGTGGCGATCCTGGACGAGACCGACTCGGGGCTCGACATCGACGCCCTCAGGGTGGTGGCCAGAGGTGTGCAGGAGGTGCGGGCCGCCCGCCCCGAGCTCGGGGTGCTGCTGATCACGCACTACCAGCGCATCCTGTCCGAGCTGGAGCCCGATCAGGTGCACATCCTCGTCGACGGCCGTCTGGTCGACTCGGGTGGGCCCGAGCTGGCCAGCCGGCTCGAGGAGGAGGGCTACGACGCATGGCGCGCCTAGGGACGGCCCGTGAGGCCCGCCGGGAAGATGGCCGGCAGGCGCGACAGCGCCGGGGTCAGGCGGACACGGTCGAGCCCGTCGACGGTGGGTTGCTCAGGGCCGACTTCCCGGTGCTCGACCGTCCACGAGAGGGTCCTCGTCTCGTGTATCTCGACTCGGCCTCCTCGTCGCAGAAGCCGAGTGCGGTCCTGGAGGCCATGGACGCCTACTACGAGTCGAGCTATGCCAACGTCCACCGTGGGCTGTACTCGATCGCCGAGGAGTCCGACCGGCTGTTCGCTCAGGCCCGGACCAAGATCGGCCGGTTCATCGGGGCACCGGCGCCCGATCGCGAGGTCGTCTTCACCAAGAACGCCACCGAGTCGTTGAACCTCGTGGCCCAGGCCTGGGGACGCCGCAACCTGCGGGCGGGTGACCCGGTGTTGCTGACGGAGATGGAGCACCACTCGAACATCGTCCCCTGGCTCATCCTGGCCGAGGAGCTCGGCCTCGAGCTGCGCTATCTGCAGGTCGGCGATCACGGTCAGCTCGCTCTGGACGATCTCGAGCGTCTGGCCGACGGTGTGAAGCTCATCGGGGTCACGCTCATGTCCAACGTGCTGGGGACGATCAACCCCCTCGACCGCATCGTCGAGGTGGCGAGGGCGAACGGGGCGGTGGTGGTGGGCGACGGGTCCCAGTACGTCCCCCACGTCCCGACCGACGTGACCAGGCTCGGCTGTGACTTCCTCGCCTTCACGGGCCACAAGATGCTCGGACCGAGCGGGATCGGGGTGCTCTGGGGTCGCGAGGAGCTGCTGGAGGCGACGCCGCCCTTCCTCGGGGGCGGCTCCATGATCCGCGACGTGCGCCTCGACGGCTTCGAGCCCAACTCACTGCCGTGGAAGTTCGAGGCGGGGACACCGCCCATCGCCGAGGCCATCGGGTTGGGTGCGGCTGTCGACTACCTCGAGGCGCTGGGCATGGACGCCGTGAGGGCCCACGAGATCGAGCTGACGGCCTACGCCCTCGAGGCCCTGCGCAGCCGACACGGCGACGCCGTGGTCATCCACGGACCTCGTGACCCGTGCCATCAGGGCGGCCTGCTGTCGATCACGTACAAGGACGTCCACCCGCACGACCTCTCCCAGGTGCTCGATCAGGCGGGGGTGTGCGTTCGCGCCGGTCATCACTGCGCCAAGCCACTCATGCGTCGACTCGGCGTGAGCGGCACGGCCCGGGCCTCGTTGTACGTTTACAACGATGAGTCTGACGTCGACGCGCTGGTGGAGGCTCTGACTCAGGCCGAGGCGCTGTTCTTCTAGGAGCTTGCATGGCCGGACTCGAAGACCTGTACCGCGAGATCATTCTCGATCACTACCGCAACCCGAGGAACCGGGGTGAGCTGCCGTCGCCACCGGCCCGCCGGGTGGAGGGCTTCAATCCGCTGTGCGGAGACGAGATAGTCGTGTACCTCGACGTCGACGGCGGCACGATCGCCGACGTGAAGGTCAGCGGGCAGGGATGCTCGATCAGCCAGTCCTCGGCGTCGATGATGTCCACCGTCGTCAAGGGCCGCTCGATCGACGAGGCTCGGGCCGTGATCAGGGCCTTCAAGGGCCTCATGTCCGTGCACGAGGCGCGCCTCGACGGCGAGGACAGTGATGGGAACGGCGCCGCCGCCCGCGGTGACGGGACCGAGGCGGAGATCGCGCTCGGAGATCTGGCCGCCTTGCAGGGGGTGGTGAAGTTCCCGGTGCGGATCAAGTGCGCCACGTTGTCGTGGAACGCGCTGGCCCAGGGCCTCGACGAGCCAAGCCCCAGCTAGCTATCCGGTCGAGGCGGCGTGGGCGATGGCGTCGTCCCACGACGCACCCTCGCTGAGCAGTCGGCGGTACGCCATGAGCGGACGCGGCGAGCTGAAGGCCAGCGCCGCGCTGAGCCGGCCCCGGTGCCCGTAGAGGGCGACGAACCGTCGCTCCTCGGGCGAGCCCCGAACCACCCGGACCTCGTCGCCCGGTCGAGGATGGCCCACCAGCTGGATCTTGGTGTCGTACTGGTCCGACCAGAAGTACGGCACGGGGGCGTAGGCCTGTCCGCCATCCGGTCCGGCGAGCAGGTTCTGCGCCGCCACCGCGCCCTGGTCGGACGCGTTGGTCCAGTGCTCGACGCGCATATCCTCATCGAACAGCGGATTGTGCCATCTGGCCACGTCGCCGGCGGCGTAGACACCCGGCGCCCCGGTGGCACACCGCTCGTCGCACACCACGCCGTTGTTGATCGACAGGCCCGACGAGTCCAGCCAGGACGTGTTGGGCGTCACCCCGATGCCCACCACGACCACGTCGGCCTCGATCGCGGACCCGTCGACGAGCCACACACGTTCGACACGGCGGTCGCCATCGAATCCCGCCACGGCCGCATCGCAGCGCAGATCGACGCCGTGATCGCGGTGAAGGTCGCCGCAGACGCCGCCCATCGCCTCGCCCAGGCCGTTCGCCAACGGCACCGGCAGCGCCTCGAGGAGGGTCACGTCCAGACCTCGCGAGCGCGCCGTGGCCGCCACCTCGGAGCCGATGAATCCGGCACCGACGACGACGACCCGTGCTCCCTCGTCGAAGGCGCGCCGCAGGCTCAGGCAGTCCTCCAGGGTCCGGAGCACGTGGACCCCCTCGAGGTCGGCCGTCTCGGGCAGATGGCGAGGTCTCGCCCCCGTGGCCACGAGGAGACCATCGAAGTCGAGACGCGTCCCTCCGTGGAGCGCCACGAACCGCTCGTCGAGGTCGAGGTCACTCGCCGTGCTGCCGAGGTGCGCCTCGACGTCGAGGCCGGCGAACGCGTCCTCGTCCTCCAGCCAGATGCGATCCGGCTCCCACGCACCGGCCAGCACCTGCTTGGAGAGCGGCGGCCGGTCGTACGGGAGGTGCTGCTCGGTGCCCACCAGATGAAGTCGGCCGTCGTAGCCAGCCCGTCGGAGCGTCTGCACCGCCCGCAGGCCGGCCAGGGAGGCACCGACGACGACGATCGTGCCGAGCGAACCATTGGCCCGGGACGCCGGCCCGCCAGAAGAGCTCATCGCCGCGGCACCCTAGCCTCGGGCGCCGGGAGTCAGGTCACGGCGGCGTGATCTTGCCGTCGGCGGGGATCTCCTGTTGGCCGTTCCCCGTGGACGGGCTCGCCTTCTCCTGCACCGGACCGACGGCACCGCCCATCGCCTCGACCCGATCGAGCGATGGAGGTTCGCTCTGGGCGGCCCGTAGCGCGGTCTCGTAGGCGACCGTGGCGCCGTAGAGCGCCTCGTCCTGCTCGCGCGTCGCCTCCCGCAGCTCCTCTGCTCGGGACCGGGCGGCGGCGTCGAGGGACGCCTCGTAGGCCCTGGTGGCGTCGCGCACGGTCTCGGCCCGCGACTTGCTCGCACTCCTGATGGCCTCGGCGCGGGCGAGAGCGGCCTGCCGTACGGTCGCCGCCCGGGAGATGGCGCTCACCGCCGCCGTCTCCGCCGCTCGCAGCGCCTCC
>JBPYEZ010000104.1:0-3643 GCA_051984395.1 Acidimicrobiales bacterium
GCCCGCAGCACCGCCTGACGACTGGTGTGACGACCGCCCGACACGCTGACGTCACCGACGCTCAGCAGCGGAGAGTGCAGGATGCCGAGGGTCGCCCCCGTCACTGCGGCGCACGCGAGCACCGCGAGCACGACCCGCAGTCGGCGCTGACCCTCCAGCCGCCTCACGGCGGACCGGCGCTGGCGGATGCGGGGATCCATACCGGGCCTGGGCAACGAGCGGACAGGCGCGGAGCGGAGCCCGGTCACGCCGGCCACCCTCTCACGTCGTCGCCCGGCCGGCGGGGATCCCGTCCGCGACCGGGCGGCGGCCGACGGGCGGTGCCTGGCGTCACCGTCAGGTGCAGGTCGAGACCAAGGCCCGCCGGTACGCCCTCAAGCTCAGGTTGACCTCGAGGTTGAGGGTGAGGGTTGGAAGCCGATCAGGCGGAGCTCGGTCTCCAGGCGCACGCCGAGGCGGTCGGCGACCAGCTCACGGACGTGGTCGACCAGGGCCCTGACGTCGTCGGCCGAGCCACCGGGATCGGCTTGGAAGAAGTTGGCGTGCTTGGTCGACACGCACGCCGAGCCGATGCGGTGACCCTTGAGGCCGGCGACCTCGATGAGGCGACCGGCCGAGTCGCCAGGTGGGTTGGTGAACACGGAGCCGGCGTTCTGGCCACCCGGCTGGTGCTGACGCCGCCAGCGGACGATCTCGGCGATCTCGGCTTCCGACGACCGTGCGTCACCGACCGACACGGCGAAGTCGGCCCACAGCACCACGTGGTGCGGCGCCACGCTGGAGTGGCGGTACGAGTACTCGAGCTGGTCGACGCTCGTCACCCCGTCCCTGCCTCCGCGCAGGTCGGCGAAGGCGATGCGCTCGAGACGCTCGCTCGTCTCCGAGCCATGCCCACCCGCGTTCATGCGGACCGCTCCCCCGACCGATCCGGGGACGCCGACCGCCCATTCGAGGCCTGTCAGCCCCGCTCGAGCCGATCGCCGGGCCAGCACCGGCAGCCCGACGCCGGCACCGGCTCGGACACGGTTCCCGTGCACTTCGATCGTCGAGAACGCCGCCCCCAACGTCACCACCAGCCCCGGGAACCCGGCGTCGGCGACGAGGAGGTTGGAGCCCTTGCCCACGACCAGCACCGGCAGGCCGGAGTCGCCGACCGCGGCGCGCGTCAGCTGCAGATCGTCGTCGTCCTCGATGTCGATCCCCAGCGCGGCGCGCCCGCCCACCCGGTACGTGGTCATCGGACCGATCGGACGATCGCGCCTGCCGCGGGCCCCGAGGACGGCGGCCGCCTGCGCGATGGCATGGCGCTGGTCGGCGCCTCCGGCTACCACGCCGCGTCGACGAGCAACTCGTCGGGAACAGAGGTGAGGTCGCCGGCACCCAACGTGAGGCACAGGTCGCCCGGCTCGAGGAGCCTGCGCAGCTCGCCCACCAGGCCGGCCCGGGTTGGCACGTAGACCACCCGCTGCGCCGGATGGGCGTCCCGCACCGCCTGCACCACGAGCAGCCCCGACACGCCGGGACGAGGGCGCTCTCCCGCCGGGTAGACGTCGGTGACGATCAGGAGGTCGGCTCCATCGAAGGCGTCGGCGAAATCGCGCCACAGGGTCGCCGTGCGCGAGTACCGGTGCGGCTGGAACACGCACACGATCCGCTCCCAACCCCCGCTCCGGGCCGCCGCCAGCGTCGCCGCCACCTCACCCGGCAGGTGGGCGTAGTCGTCGACGAAGCTCACCCCTCCGTGCTCTCCCCGGAACTGAAAGCGGCGGGCGACGCCCGTGAAGCGAGCCAGCGCCCGCTGTGCGGCGACCATGTCAGCGCCCATGGCGAGGGCCGTCACGACCGCCCCAGCGGCGTTGGTGGCGTTGTGGAGTCCCGGCACCGGCAGGTCGAGCCGCCCCAGGCGCCTGCCATCGTGCTCCAGGGAGAAGCTGGTGCTGCTCCGGCCCTGCTCGATGTCGACCATTCGATAGCTGGCTGTCGCGGTCGTTCCGTAGCCGATGGCGCCCACCTGGGCGCCGAGCCGGGCCGCGACCGGGTCGTCGGCGCAGACGATCCTGGGGCCGGGCGTGTCGGTCAGAAACGTCTCGAAGGCCTGGACGAGGGTCTCGAACGACCCGTAGTGCTCGATGTGATCGGGCTCGATGTTGGTGACGAGGGCCACCTCCGGCGTGAGCCGCAGGAAGGTGCCGTCGCTCTCGTCGGCCTCGACGGCCAGCCACTCGCCGTCGTCCCAGACGGCTCCGGTCCCGATCTCGTTGAGCTCGCCGCCGACGATGAACGACGGCCGCAGTCCCGCCTCCACCAGGACGAGCGCGAGCATCGAGCAGCAGGTGGTCTTGCCGTGTGTCCCGGCCACGGCGACCGTGCGCCTGGTCCCGACGACCGCGGCCAGGATCTCGGCCCGGCTCAGCACGGGTATCCCACGCGACCGGGCCGCGGCCACCTCCGGGTTCGAGCTGGGCACCGCGCTCGAGACGGCGACCACGTCGGGGCTTCCGAGGTTCTCGGCCCGATGACCGACCGTCACCTGCACGCCGGCGGCACCCAGACGCTCGAGGGCAAGCGACCCCTTGAGGTCACTGCCCGTGACGGTATGGCCCATCGTCGACAGGACGGTGGCGATGGCGCTCATGCCGGCCCCCCCGATGCCGACCAGGTGGATGCGCCGCCGAGAGCTGAGGTCGAAGGGCGGTCGGTCGGTCACCGACGGCTGTCCCTCTGGGCCGTCCTCCCGGCTCGCCGGGGCCTCGGACGGGCGTGCTGCTCGAGGAGGGTGGCGACCTCCTCGGCGGCACGGGGGCGCCCGACCTGTCGCGCCCGCTGGCTCATCTCCGCCAGGCGATCGGGCTCGGCGAGCAGGCCGTCGATCACCGCCGCCAGCCGGCTGGCGACGCAGTCGACGTCGGCCACGGTCATGGCAGCCCCCGCCCGAGCCATCCACCGCGCGTTCATCGTCTGGTGATCACCCGGAGCGCCGGGCAGGGGCACCAGGATCGCCGGCAGGCCCACGACGGCCAGCTCGGCCAGCGACGTGGCGCCCGCCCGACAGACCACCAGGTCGGCGGCGGAGTAGAGCGTCGGCATGCGGTCTTCGTACGGCACGGGACGATAGACAGCGGGATCGAGGCCCAGCGCGGCCGTCCTCGCCGACAGCTCCGGCCAGTCCCGGCGTCCCACGATGTGGTAGACGGTCACGTCCTGACGGGCCGCCCACGACCCGACAAGCTCCAACGTGGCCTCGTTGATCCGCAGCGCACCCAGCGACCCGCCGAAGACGGCCACCACCCGCCGCTCGCTCGGCAGGCCCAGCTCGGCCCGCGCCGCCTGGCGGCCGGCCGACGAGCGGTCCACGGCGAGCACCTCGGGCCGTACCGGGTTGCCGGTCACGACCGCTCGAGGCAGGGGCGTGCCCTCGAAGGCGACAGCGGCGGCGGCGGCAAACCTGCCCGCCAGGCGATTGGCGGCGCCCGGTACGGCGTTGGACTCGGCCACGACGAGCGGTATGCGCAGCGCCACCGCGGCCAGCGCCGCCGGCAGCCCGGCGTAGCCGCCGACCGAGAGGACGACGGCAGGTCGGCGCCTGGCCACCAGGCGGACGGATCGGGCCACGGCTGCGGCGAGGCCGGGAACGGCCTCCAGG
>JBPYEZ010000105.1:0-2901 GCA_051984395.1 Acidimicrobiales bacterium
GCGATGGCGTCGAAGTGGCTCATCCACACGTCCTGCTCGCCCGGCTGGTCGGCGAACAGCAGCGACGGCGCCAGCAGCGAGAGCGGCGTGCGCCCGTACTCGCCCCTGCCGGTGCGGGCCACCGAGCCACCGAGCTGGTGGGCCAGCAGCTGGGCCCCGTAGCAGATGCCGAGCACCGGCACCCCCGAGCGGTACACGTCGGGGTCCATGACGGGGGCCGGCTCGACGTGGACCGACTTGGGACCGCCGGAGACGATGATCGCCTTGGGCCGGCGGGCCAGCATCTCGGCCGCCGGCATGGTGTGGGGAACGATCTCGGAGTACACGTGCGCCTCGCGCACCCGCCGGGCGATGAGCTGGGCGTACTGGGCCCCGAAGTCCACCACCAGGACCGTGTCGAAGGCCGGGTCGCCCGGGAGGGGACCCGACGGGCTCAAGGGTGCCCCATACCGACGCCCTGGGACCGCTGGGCCGCCTTACCCTCGGTCTGGAGCGCAGGCGCCACCATGACCTCGGCCTTCTGGAACTCCTTGACCGTCTCGTAGCCGGTGGTCGCCATCGAGGTGCGCAGGGCACCGAACAGGTTGAAGCGGCCGTCGTTCTCGTGGGCCGGTCCGAGCAGGATCTCGCCCATCGTTCCTCGCATACCGGTCCGGATGCGGGCGCCCCGCGGCAACGTGGGGTGGAAGGTGGCCATGCCCCAGTGGTAGCCCCGGCCGGGCGCCTCGTTGGCTGCCGCCAGCGGCGAGCCGAGCATCACCGCGTCGGCGCCGCAGGCGATGGCCTTGGCCACGTCGCCACCGCGGCTCATGCCGCCGTCGGCGATGACATGGCAGTACACGCCGGTCTCGTCGAGGTGACGGATGCGGGCCCCGGCACCGTCGGCGATGGCCGTGGCCTGGGGTACGCCCACGCCCAGCACACCGCGGCTGGTACAGGCGTTGCCGGGCCCCACGCCCACCAGGATCCCCACCGCGCCGGTACGCATCAGGTGAAGGGCCGCCTGATAGGAGGCGCAGCCGCCGACGATCACGGGGATGTCGAACTCGCGGATGAAGCGCTTGAGGTTGAGCGGCTCGGTGGTCTTGGAGACGTGCTCGGCCGACACGACTGTGCCCTGGATCACGAGCAGGTCGAGCTCGGCCTCCAGGATGGCCGGCGCCAGGCTCCGCGTCCGCTGTGGAGTCACGGCGGCACAGGACACCACCCCGGCGCTGTTGATCTCCTGGATGCGGGCCGTGACGAGCTCGGGCTTGATCGGCTCGGTGTAGATCTGCTGCATACGGGCCGTCGCCTTCTCGTCGTCGAGGCGGGAGATCTCCTCGAACAGCGGCTCCGGGTCCTCGTAGCGGGTCCACAACCCCTCGAGATTGAGCACACCGGTCCCCCCGAGCCTGCCCACCTCTACGGCGATGGCCGGGCTGGTGACCCCATCCATGGCCGCGGCCATGAGCGGGAGCTCGAAGCGGAAGGCGTCGATCTCCCACGAGATGTCCACGTCCTCGGGATCGCGGGTCCGCCGGCTGGGGACGATGGCGATGTCGTCGAACCCATACGCCCGCCGACCCGACTTGCCGATGCCGATCTCGACCTCAGCCATCTGGGCTCCTCACAATCCGGGGGGAAAGGTCAAGGCTACAGCGAGCGGACGCCGATCGAGCGGCTCTCCGGCCCCTCAGGGACCGCCCATGACGAGCTCCAGGAGCTCGGTGAGGATGCGGGCGGTGGCCCCCCAGATCGTCTCCTCGTCGAGCTCGAAGAAGTGCATGGCCCGGTCCTCGTGTCCCGGGAGGTCCCAGCGCTCCTCCCGGTAGGTACCGTCGGAGGCCAGCTCGGCCAGGCTCACGTCGAAGATGCGGGCGACCTCGGCCGGGTTGGGGGCGAGCCGAGGTCGTCCTCGGAGCACGCCGACGAAGGGACTGATCCGCGAGCCGCTCGACACGGTCATGAGCGGAGCCAGCTCGCCCACCACCTCGACCTCGGCGGGCTCGAGGCCGATCTCCTCGTTGGCCTCGCGGAGCGCACCCGCCATGGGCTTCTCTCCCGCCTCCAGCCGCCCGCCAGGAAAGGCGACCTCGCCGGTGTGCAGGCGGAGATGGGCGGCGCGCCTGGTGAGCACCACCCTCGCCTCGCCCGCCTCGTCGAAGAGCGGGACGAGCACGCCTGCCGCCCGGCTCGACTCCACCTCGAGCCTCGTGACCGGCTCGGGCCCGGTGGGCTCCTGACGGCGGAGCGCCACCCGCACCCGTTCGATGGTGACTCCCCGCCTGATGTCGGGGCTCGCCTCGGCCCACGGAGCCGGAGCGCCAGGGCGCGCCCCCGCCGGCCGGGGGATCAGCTGCTGGCCGGGCACCCTCGACTAGCTCGCCACCGGTCGATCCTCGACCAGGGTCTCGAGGAGCTCGCGCAGCCCCCCGGTCTTGAGATTGCTGATGACCCGCCCGGGCGGTGTCTCGGCCCGCTCCCACTCCATCCAGAAGGCCAGCAGCTTGGCGGGATCAGGGGGTGGCCGGGGGTCCATGTCCGAGAATCTAGCTGCGGGCCGCGCCCGGACAACCCCGGAACGGCGACGGCCGGGCCCCTCGGGCCCGGCCGTCCAGGTGTGCAGTACGGGTACCTCGGTTACATCATCCCGCCCATGCCGCCCATGCCACCCATGCCGCCCATGCCACCCATGCCGCCACCAGCGGCAGCGGCGGCGGCGGCCGGATCGGGGCCCTTCTCGGGCTTGTCGGCCACAAGCACCTCGGTGGTGAGGAGCAGGCCGGCGATGGAAGCGGCGTTCTGCAGGGCCGACCGGGTCACCTTGGCCGGGTCGATGACGCCGGCCTTGAGCAGGTCCTCGAAGTTGCCGGTGATGGCGTTGAGGCCGGTCGTGCCGCTCTCGGCCGCGACCTGCCG
>JBPYEZ010000106.1:0-14950 GCA_051984395.1 Acidimicrobiales bacterium
CCGGCGGAGCAGCGTCGGGCGGTGGGCCGACTGCTGCTGGTGGTGGGGGCGGGCGTGGCGGCTGCGATCGTGACGGGCACCACGGGCACCCTCGTCGTGGTGCTCGCCATCGTGATCATGATCATGCTCCACGAGCTCGGCCATTTCGCCACGGCCAAGTGGGGCCACATGAAGGTGACCGAGTACTTCCTCGGGTTCGGGCCTCGCCTGTGGTCGGTCCACCGGGGCGAGACGGAGTACGGGGTCAAGGCCATCCCCGCCGGTGGCTACGTGAAGATCATCGGGATGAGCAACCTGGACGAGGTCGACCCGGCCGACGAGCCCAGGACCTACCGTCAGCAACCCTTCGGCCGACGGCTCTCGGTGGCGGTGGCGGGGTCGGCGGTCCACTTCATCCTGGCCTTCCTCATCCTGTGGGTGCTCTTCTCGTTCGTGGGGGTACCCGACGGCAACCAGGTGGCGGTGGGCGGCTTCTCGACGATCGAAGGAACCGGAAGCCCGGCCAAGCTGGCGGGTCTCCAGCCCGGCGACGTGTTCGTCTCCGTCGACGGCCGGGCCCTGTCATCGCCCGACCAGCTCGTGTCGTACATCCAGTCCCACGCCGGCCAGCCCGTGACCGTGGTGGTCAAGCGGCACGGTGACACCCAGACGGTCAGAGTGACGCCGATCGACGAGCGGACGGTCAAGGTGCGAGGACAGCCGGCGCCGCCACCCTCGGCCACCCCGTACGGGATCATCGGGGTGCAGCTGACCTCGCCCATCCAGACCACCAACCCGATCGTGGCGGTGGGCCGGTCGACCACCGACCTCGGCCGGTTCTCCTGGGACACGCTCAAGGCCATCGGGAGCGTCTTCTCACCCCACGGCATCAGCAGCTACACCCATCAGGTGACCAGTCCCACCGGGAACCAGAGCCAACAGACGGCGTCCAACAGCCCGCGGCTGGAATCACCGATCGGGATCGTGCGGCTGGCGTCACAGGCCTCCCACGCCGGACTCCGTGACGTCCTGACCCTGCTCTTCAGCATCAACGTGTTCGTCGGCCTGTTCAACCTCTTCCCGATGCTGCCCCTGGACGGTGGCCACGTCGCCATCGCCGTGTACGAGCAGGCCCGCTCTCGAAGAGGCCGCCGGTACCACGTGGACGTGGCCAAGCTGCTTCCTGCGACCTACCTGGTGTTCCTCGTCCTCGTCGTGCTCGGCGTGACCGCGTTGTACATGGACGTCACCCATCCGCTCGCCAACCCCTTCCAGTGAGGACCCGATGACCCGACCCCCTGTCATCGCCGCGGCCCGCCGGCCCACCCGCAGGATCAACGTGGGCGATGTCGCCGTCGGGGGCGGGGCCCCTGTCAGCGTGCAGTCCATGACAATCACCAAGACGGCCGACGTGGACGGCACGCTCTCGCAGATCTACGCCCTGGCCGGGGCCGGTGCCGACATCGTGCGTTGCACGTGCAACGAGGCGGAGGCGGCCGAGGGGTTGGCCCGCATCGTCCCCCGCTCGCCGGTGCCGATCGTCGCCGATGTCCACTTCCACTACGAGATGGCCCTTGCCGCGCTCGAGGCTGGCGTGCACTGCCTGCGGCTCAACCCGGGCAACCTCCGCAAGCCGGAGGAGATCAAGCTGGTCGCCAACGAGGCCAAGGACCGCGGCGTGTCGATCCGCATCGGAGTGAACGCCGGGTCGCTGCACCCGCAGCTCTACAAGAAGCACGGAGGAGCGACGCCCGAAGCGCTGGTCGAGTCCGCCCTCATGGAGCTGGCCTACTTCGACGAGGTCGACTTCCACGACGTGAAGATCTCCGTCAAGGCGTCGAACGTCCCCCTCATGATCGAGGCCTACCGACAGCTGGCCGACACGGTCGACCATCCCCTGCACCTGGGCGTGACCGAGGCGGGACCCCCGCCAGCTGGCCTGCTGAAGGCCACGGCCGGCATCGCCACGCTCCTCGCCGAGGGGATCGGCGACACCATCCGGTACTCGCTCACCGCCGATCCCGTCGAGGAGGCTCGAGCGGGACGCCAGCTGCTGGAGGCGCTCGGGCTCAGGGAGCGTACGGGGCTGGACCTGATCGCCTGCCCGTCGTGCGGGCGGGCAGAGATCGACGTGATCGGCGTGGCCAAGACGGCCCAGGACGCCCTGGCGGATCGCAACCTGCCGATCCAGGTCGCGGTCATGGGCTGCGTGGTCAACGGGCCTGGCGAGGCAAAGGAGGCCGATCTCGGTATCGCCGCCGGGCGCAGACGGGGCCATTTGTTCATCAAGGGCAAGATCGTGCGCGTCGTGCCCGAGGACGAGATGGTCGAGGCGCTCGTCGCCGAGGCCGAGCGGCTGGTGGCCGAGGGGATCGACGCGCGCCTCGCGGCGGCCGACGCCGGTGCCGAGGCGGCGGCCGAAGCCGACCGTCGCGCCCTCCTCGACGACCGGGGCGATGACGTCAACCAGAGCGAGACCAAGGTGGACCTCATCCGCAGACAGCTCGCGCACGAAGAGGACGCGCACTAGACAGGGCCCGTGGACGTCGAGCTGCGGCCCGTCACCGAGGAGGAGGTCCCCAGGTTCCTCCGGTGCTCGGAGGGGGCGTTCGGCATCCAGCTGGACGACGAGGCGGTCCAGGTCGAGCGGGCGGCGGTCGAGGTCGACCGGAGCCTGGCCGTGCTCGACGGGGACGAGATCGTCGCCACCGCCGGCGCCCTCAGCTTCGAGCTGACCCTGCCGGGCCTCACCACCGCTCGCGCCGCGGGCGTCTCCTACGTCGGCGTCCAACCGACACACCGCCGACTCGGGCTCCTGCGGGCGATGATGCGGCGCCAGCTCGACGACGTGCGCGATCGGGGCGAGGCCCTGGCCGTGCTCACGGCCAGCGAGGGCGGCATCTACGGTCGCTTCGGCTACGGGCCGGCCACGTTGGTGGTCGCCTACGAGATCGACCGGCCGACCGGCCTGGCTCGACGGCCGGAGGGCACCATCCAACTGGTCTCGAGCGAGGTGGCCGCCGGCGCCTTCCCGGCCGTGCACGATCACGCCCGAAGTCGACAGCCCGGCGAGGTCTCCCGAGGGCGGCCGTGGTGGGACAGCTTCTTCGCCGACCACGAGGGCCGTCGCAGCGGTGCGGGACCGCTGTTCCACGCCGTCCGTGCGGGCCCCGAGGGTGAGATCGACGGCTATGTGTCGTACCGGTTCGACCGCCGGGGCGAGGGCGCAGCGATCGATCAGGCCACGGTCCGGGTCGAGGAGCTGTGCGCCACGAGCGGGGCGGCCTACTCCGACCTGTGGGCGTTCGTATGCGACATCGACCTGACCCGCGGCGCCCACGTCCGCGGCCGCCCTCTCGACGAGCCCCTGCGCTGGATGCTTCGGGACCCCCGCCGTCTCCGCCTCGGCTGGATGCAGGACCACCTGTGGGTTCGCCTGGTCGACCTGCCGGCGGCGCTCGAAGGTCGGCGCTATCCCGTGGAGGGCTCGCTCGTCCTCGAGGTCGACGATGCCTTCTGCCCCTGGAACGACGGGACCTGGCGCCTGGAGGGCGGCCCTGCGGGAGCCGAGGCCCGCGCCGCCGCCGGTCGGGACGCGGACCTCGCGGTCGGGGCAGGCGAGCTGGGCTCCACGCTGCTCGGCGGGGTGACGTTCTCGGAGCTGGCGCGGGCGGGCCGGGTCGTCGAGCGGGTGCCCGGGGCCGCGGCGCGCGCAGACGCCATGTTCGCGTGCGACCCCCCGCCCTTCTGTGCCACCGAGTTCTGAGCAGGGAGGACGGGGGACTCAGTACGCGCGGCCGACGACCGCCACGTCGTCGGCTAGCAGGCAGCGGACCGACACGCCCGCCGCCGCCAGCTCGGCTTCGCCGTCCACCCCCACGTTGCGCCATGGCACACGGGCGAAGCCGACCTGAGCCGCCTCCCTGGCCTCGGCGACCGTCGAGACCTCTGCTGTCCGCTCCTCGCGACGGGCCTCGGCCTCGGCGAGCAGGGAGCGCTGGCCGGCATCGAGCGCCTCGCCCACCGACGCCACGGTCTGGTCGATCGCCACGGCGGTCCGATCACCGTTGTCCCGGCGGATGACGGACACCTTCCCCGCCGCCAGCTCCCGCGGTCCGACCTCGATGCGGACGGGCACGCCCTTCAGCTCCCAGTCCGTGACACGGCGCCCGTAGGAGGTGTCGGTCGCGGCGTCGAGCTCGACGCGATGTCCGCCGGCCGCCAGCTCGGCGGCCAGGGTCTCGGCCGCCGACCCCGCCCCGTCCTCGTCCCGGACCAGCACCACCACCGCCTGGATCGGAGCCAGGCGCGGCGGCAGGCGGAGGCCGTCGTCATCACCGTGGGCCATGACGAGGCCGCCGACCATGCGCGTCGAGACGCCCCACGACGTCTGCCAGCCGTAGGTCGACTCTCCGGTCCGCGACTGGAACTCGATGCCGAACGCGCGCGAGAAGTTCTGGCCGAGCTCGTGGCTGGTGCCCATCTGGAGCGCCTTGCCGTCGGCCATCATCGCCTCGCAGGTCCACGTCGTGGTGGCGCCGGCGAAGCGCTCGCGGTCGGTCTTGCGACCGGTCAGGACGGGGACGGCCAGGATCCCCACCATGACGTCGCGGTAGACCTCGTCCAGGATCTGCAGTGCGTAGCGGCGGGCGTCGTCCTCGGTCTCGTGGACGGTGTGGCCCTCCTGCCACAGGAACTCCGTCGTCCGCAGGAACAGCCGGGGTCGCAGCTCCCAGCGCACGACGTTGGCCCACTGGTTCACCAGGAGGGGGAGATCCCGATAGCTCTGGAGCCACTTGGCGAAGTACCCGGCGATGATCGTCTCGCTCGACGGGCGGATGACCGCCGGCTCCTCGAGCTCCTTGCCGCCCCCGTGGGTGACCACCGCAAGCTCGGGACTGAACCCCTCGACGTGCTCGGCCTCCCGGTGCACGAAGGACTCGGGGATGAGCAGGGGGAAGTAGACGTTGCGGGCACCGGCCGCCTTGATCCGGGTGTCGAGCTCCTGCTGCATCCGCTCCCAGATGGCGTAGCCGTAGGGCCGGATGACCATGGTCCCCCGGACCGGGCCGTTGTCCGCCAGCTCGGCCTTGGTGATGACGTCCTGGTACCAGCGGGGGAAGTCGTCCTCTTGGGGGGTGAGCACAGGGGCGCGGGCCACCAGGCGATGCTATTGGAGGTGACCGGACACCAGCGGTCAGTTTCCGGCCCATCGCCCGAAATTGGACGCGAACCGCCAAACTCCGAATCGGGCGGCATTGCTATACTAGTGCCGTAGCCGTTCAGTTCGAAGAGATTCGAAGAGAGCTGTTCAGCAGATGGCTGTTCAGTCGGGATAGGTCGGGCAGAGAGGCGTGGGCGGTGCCCACGCCTCTTGCTTCACAAGGGCGGTCGTGACGAGGCGAGAGGAGGTGCGAGATGGGTCAGGCGAGACGAGCTCACGAGCTGATCGAGTCGGTTCTGTCCACCTCGGGCCTCGAGCTCGTGGACGTCCAGGTCGGTGCGGGGCTCGTCCGCGTGACCGTGGACCGACCCGGCGGTGTCGACCTTGACGCCCTGAGCGAGGTCAACCGCGACATCTCGGCCGCCCTCGACCGGGAGGATCCCATCTCCGGCGGGCGCTACACACTCGAGGTCACCAGCCCGGGCGTCGAACGGCCGCTGCGGACGCCCGAGCAGTTCGTACGCTTCATCGGGTCCGAGGTGAGCGTGAAGACGAGACCTGGGACCGACGGGGAGCGACGCGTCACCGGCCGGCTGGCGCACGCTGACGGCTCGGGCGTGGTGATCACCGGCGCCGGCCTTCCCGACGACGGGCGTCGGCTCGCCTACGCGGACATCGAGCGGGCTCGGACCACCTTCGAGTGGGGGCCGACCGGTTCGGGCCCTGGCGGCCGCAGCGGTGCCCGTCGGGGTCCGCATCGCCATTCGCCACCCTCGACCCAGAAGGCCACGACGTCATGAGCAAGAGCACCAGCAACTTCGAGTTCCTGGAGGCGCTCCAGCAGATCGCCCGGGACAAGGGAATCGGCGTCGAGACGTTGCTCGACGCCCTGGCCAACGCGCTCGTCTCGGCCTACAAGCGCATGCCCGACGCCGCCGAGGAGGCGGTGGTGACCATCGACCCGCAGTCGGGTGAGATCCGGGTCTACGGCCAGGAGCTGGACGAGGACGGCAACGTCGTCCGGGAGTGGGACGACACCCCCGACGACTTCGGCCGTATCGCGGCCCAGACGGCCAAGCAGGTGATCCTCCAGCGGATCCGGGAGGCGGAGCGCGACCTCAAGTACGAGGAGTACGCGGGCCGCGAGGGCGACATCGTCACCGGCATCATCCAGCAGAGCGACAACCGCTACACGCTCCTCGACCTCGGGAAGGTGGAGGCGCTGCTCCCTCAGGCCGAGCAGGTGCCCTACGAGCGCTACGACCACGGAGCGCGGCTCAAGGCGTACATCGTCGAGGTCCGCAAGACGACCAAGGGCCCCCAGATCGTGGTGAGCCGCACCCATCCCGGTCTCATCAAGCGGCTCTTCGAGCTGGAGGTGCCCGAGATCAGCAGCGGGGTCGTGGAGATCAAGGCGGCTGCCCGTGAGCCCGGTCACCGCACGAAGATCGCCGTGTGGTCGAACGACGCCAACGTGGATCCGGTCGGCGCCTGCGTCGGCGCACGGGGTGCCCGCGTGCGGATGGTGACCAACGAGCTGCGGGGCGAGAAGGTCGACATCGTGCCCTTCTC
Source organism: Acidimicrobiales bacterium (assembly GCA_051984395.1). Taxonomy (GTDB): domain Bacteria; phylum Actinomycetota; class Acidimicrobiia; order Acidimicrobiales; family AC-9; genus AC-9. The sequence continues at coordinate 6,716 of JBPYEZ010000106.1, forward strand.
CGAGGATCCGGCGGAGTTCGTGCTCCGAGCCCTCCAGCCGGCGAAGGTGAAGGAGGTTCGACTCGACGACGAGGCGGGGACGGCGACGGTGATCGTCCACGACTTCCAGCTCTCCCTGGCCATCGGCAAGGAGGGGCAGAACGCCCGTCTGGCCGCCCGCCTGACCGGTTGGCGGGTCGACATCAAGAGCGAGACCCAGCTGGCCGAGGAGGAGGCCGGCTACGGCGGCGAGGAGTGGGCCGAGGGCGAGTGGGTGCAGAACGAGTCAGGAGACCTGGTCTGGCAGCCCGCCGAGGGCGGCGAGGCGGTCTCCGCCGAGGCCTGGTCCCTCGGTGAGTCGAGCGCCCCCCCTCCGGACACCGCGGACTCGACGGGCGACGGCGCTGGCGAGGAAGCACCCGCCGAGAAGCCTGCGGCGTCTGCCGGCTCCGGCGCGCCGGCCGAGCCGTCGGCGTCGACGGAGGCGACGGCGTCCAGGGAGCCGACCCCTGACGATCCTGCCCCGTCCGGGGCAGCCCCGACGGGAGAGGAGGTCAAGGGGGACGAGGTGGCCGCCGACAAGGCGGCCGACGAAGAGGAGGCTCCCGCATAGCGCCACGCCGGACCTGTGTCGGCTGCCGCCGCACGGCGTCGCCTGAGGCCCTGGTGCGGGTCGTTCGCACGGGTGCGGGGGACCTGGCCATCGGCCGGGACCGGCCGGGTCGGGGAGCGTGGCTGTGCGCCGAGTCGATGCGCTGCGTGGATCTGGCCCAGCGACGGGACGGGTTCTCGAGGGCCCTGCGGGCACCGGTCGACCGGCTCGCCGTGGAGCGATTGCGAGAGGCACTGGCCGCCGCTTCGAGAGGAACGGACGGCATGCAGGACCGGTCAGCCCGGGAGAGGCCCGGGATCACCGGGGGGTGTGGGAGGATAAGCACCCTCGGGCAGTACGAGTCAAGAGAGGACTGAACCAGCAGTTGGCGAAGAAGATCCGTGTCTACGAGCTCGCTCGTGAGCTCGGTCTGACGAACAAGGAGGCGCTCGACCTCTGCGAGTCGCTGGGGATCGGGGTCAAGAGCCACTCCTCGAGCATCGAGGACGCCCAGGCCGACCGCGTCCGGCGCAAGGCTGATCGCGAGGGCCTCCGGCGGGCCGCGGCGCCCGAGGAGGCACCGGCCCCGGCGCGGGCGCCCTCGACGAGCGCCGGCGCTGGGTCCCGCGTCGTCCGCTCCGAGGACCCCGCCCGCCGCTCTGCCCGCCCGACCCCCTCCCGGCCCGCACCAGAGCCCAGCGAGCCTGCCGTTCCCGCTGCCGGGGGCCCCGATCTCGGCACCCCGGCGCCGGCCGCGCCCGCCCCGACGCAGCCGACCCCGACACCGCCGACCCCGACCCCTGAGCCGGCGACGAGCGCCCCGGCGGCGGCTGCGGAGGCCGGCGGACCGACCGAGACGACGAGAGCCCCCGACCGGGCCGCACCGCGAAGCCCGGCGGACCGACATCCCCCTGCCGCGCCACCCCTGGAGTCGCCGTCGGTCGCTCGGCCGCGCCAGCCCGAGACCGGGACTGGCGGCGCCAGAGGGGGCGCCGGCCGACCCCCGGCGGCACCGCCGTCGGGAGAGTCCGCGCCCCGCCGGTCCGGTGGCGGTGCAGGCGGCCGACCGGCTCCTCCAGGTGGCGGTGGTGGTCGCCCGCCGGTCAGCCCCAGCACGGGGCGTCCCATCCCCCCGCCGCCCGGGGGGCCTCCTCGATCGTCCACCGGCCGTCCGATCCCGCCTCCGCCGGGGATGGGAGGACGGGGCGCGCCCTCCGGGCCTCGCCCACCGGGGGGAGCCGGCCGACCCGGAGGAGGCAGCCGCCCGGCCGGAACCGGCACCGGGCGTCCCGGCGGCTTCGGCGGCGCACGCCCGGGAGGTGGCTATGGAGGCGGCCGGCCGGGTGGCGCGGGGATGGGACGTGGTCCCATGCCGCCTCCCCCCGGCGGACGGGGCGGACCGGGCGGACGTGGGCGGCCCCCGCAGCGTCGACCTCGTCGTCGTCGACGCAACATGGAGGAGCTCGAGCCGACCCAGCTGACGACGTACACGCCATCCAACGCCCCGGTGCCCCAGGACGAGGTGGTCGTCGAGCGTGGCTCCACCGCCCAGGACATCGGGCCCAAGCTCAACCGCTCAGCCGGCGACGTCGTGCGCTTCCTCCTGCTCCAGGGCGAGATGGTCACGGCCACCCAGTCGCTGAGCGACGACATGATCGAGCTGTTCGCGGCCGAGATCGGCGCCACGGTGCGCCTCGTGGACGCCGGCGAGGAGCAGGAGGCTGCCCTCCAGGCCAAGTACTTCGAGGCCGACGAGGAAGAGGATCCCGCCCTCCAGCGCCCCCGGCCGCCGGTGATCACCGTGATGGGTCACGTCGACCACGGCAAGACCAAGCTCCTCGACCGCATCCGTGAGACCAACGTGGTGGCTGGGGAGGCCGGCGGCATCACCCAGCACATCGGTGCCTACCAGGCGAACAAGGACGGTCGCCTCATCACCTTCATCGACACGCCGGGCCACGAGGCGTTCACGGCCATGCGAGCCCGCGGGGCCGAGGTCACCGACATCGTGGTCCTCGTCGTGGCGGCGGACGACGGCGTGATGCCCCAGACCACCGAGGCGCTCAACCACGCTCGCGCCGCCAACGTGCCGATCATGGTCGCCATCAACAAGATCGACCGCGAGGACGCCGATCCCAACCGGGTGATGCAGCAGCTGTCGGACCAGGGCCTGGTGCCCGAGCGCTGGGGCGGCGAGACGATCATGGTCGAGCTCTCGGCCCTGCAGAACGTCGGCATCGACGACCTGCTCGAGCAGCTCCTCGTGCTGTCCGAGGTCCAGGAGCTCACGGCCAACCCCGAGGGGCGGGCCAGAGGCATCGTCCTCGAGGCCAATCTCGACGTCGGCCGGGGCCCGGTGGCCACGGTCATCGTCCAGAAGGGCACCCTGCGGGTCGGCGACCCCATGGTCGCCGGCGCTGCCTGGGGGCGGGTGAAGGCGTTGGTGGACGACCGCGGGGACAACATCAAGGAGGCGACCCCCTCCACGCCGGTCGAGGTGCTGGGCTTCTCCGAGGTTCCCAGCGCCGGTGACGAGCTGCGGGTGACCTCCGACCAGGGCACCGCCCGGACCATCGGCGAGGCCCGCGAGCAGCGCATCCGGTTCGCCGGGTACACCCCCACCCCGTCGGCATCGCCGGGAGCCAAGCTCGAGGACGTCTTCGAGCAGATCCAGCGGGGCGAGACGGCGACGCTCAACCTCATCCTCAAGGCCGACGTCCAGGGCTCACTGGAGGCACTGACGGAGAGCCTGCGGAAGCTGGAGCGGGACGAGGTCAAGCTGAGCTTCGTGCACCGCGCCGTCGGTGGCATCACCGAGAACGACGTCCAACTGGCAGCCGCTTCGAACGCCACGATCATCGGCTTCAACGTGCGACCCGACCGTCGAGCCCGGGAGATGGCCGAGAACCAGAAGGTCGAGATCCGCACCTACGAGATCATCTACAAGGTGTTGGAGGAGATCGAAGCTGCCATCGTCGGCATGCTGGCCCCCGAGTTCGAGGAGGTCGTCACCGGGGACGCCGAGGTTCGGGCGGTCTTCCGGGTGCCGCGCGTGGGGGCAGTGGCAGGCTGCTACGTCCGCAACGGCGTCATCACCCGCGGCTCCAAGGTTCGCTTCCTGCGCGAGGGCGTGGTCATCTGGAAGGGCGCCATCTCCTCGCTGCGCCGCTTCAAGGATGACGTACGAGTGGTCCAGACGGGCTTCGAATGCGGCATCGGTCTGTCCGACTTCCAGGACCTGAAGGAGGGCGACATCATCGAGACGTTCGAAGAGCGGGAGATTCCACGCACGTAGGCGTTCTGGAGGTCGATCTCCACTTGCCCTACAGCCGCTCGCTCAAGACCAAGCGGGCCGTCGTCAAGCCGATCCTCGAGGGTGCCCGCCAGCGCTACTCGGTGGCCGCGGCGGAGGTGGCCCACCAGGATCGCTGGCAGCGGGCCGGGCTGGGGCTGGCGGCGGTGGCGGCGAGTTTCGGCCACGTGGACGACGTGCTCGACCAGGTGGAGCGGTTCATCTGGTCCAACCCCGACGTCGAGGTGCTCGGTGCCGAGCGCCACTGGTTGGACCGGGCTTGAGGGGTGGTGACGATGGTCGATCGACGCGGCAGCAACAGGAGCCGTCCACGCTTTCCGCGGACGGCCAGGGTCAACGAGGTCCTGCGGGAGGTGGTGGCGGGTGAGATCGAGCGCCTGTCGGACCACGACGAACGGCTGCTGCTGGTCACCGTCACGGCCGTGGTGAGCGAGCCCGACCTGCGTCACGCCACGGTGTTCCTCAGCTCGCTCGGCGAGGCGGCCCGCGAGGGCCTGGAACAGCAGCGGTTCCGCCTCCAGGGTGCCATCGGTCGACAGGTCCGGCTCAAGCGCACACCCCAGCTGACCTTCAGGGCCGACCCCGGGGTGGCCGAGGGCGAGCGGGTGGAGGAGATCCTGCGCCGGCTCGAGCGGCCGGGCGCGGGAGCCGATGCCGGAAGCTGATCGGCATACGCCAGGGCCGGCTGATGCTCCGAGCCGGCCTCCCGGGCCGGCTGTTGCTCCGGGCCGGCCTCCCGGGCCTGTTGACGGCCTCCTCGTCGTCGACAAGGAGGAGGGGTGGACCTCGCATGACGTCGTGGCCCGCTGCCGCCGCCTGGTCGGCCAGCGTCGGGTCGGCCACGCCGGGACCCTCGACCCCGCGGCCACGGGCATCCTGCTCGTGGCGCTCGGTCGGGTCACCCGCCTGACGCGCTTCTTCGGCGCGCTGTCCAAGTCCTACGCGGGCGAGGTCGTGCTCGGCTCGACGACCACCACCCTCGACGACCAGGGAGAGCTCGTCGGGCGGTTCGACATGCGCGGGGTGACCGTCGGCCAGGCCCGCGAGGCGGCGCAGGCACTCACGGGCGAGATCATGCAGACGCCTCCGATGGTGTCGGCCCGCAAGGTGGACGGTCGGCGCCTGTACCAGCTGGCCCGGGAAGGCGTGGAGATCGAGCGCAGCGCCCGACCGGTCACCGTCTCCCGCTTCGACGTGGAGCGCACCGACGAGCCCGGTGTCCTGGCCATCGAGGTCGAATGCTCGTCAGGCACGTACGTGCGGGCGCTGGCCGCCGATCTCGGGTCCGCCCTGGGCGGCGGCGCCCACCTCCGACGGCTGCGGCGGCTGGCCATCGGCTCCTTCACCCTCGCCGAAGCCTGCCGTCTGGACGAGCTGTCGACCGGTTCCGAGCTCGTCACCGTGCTCAGTCCCGTCGAGGCGATGCGGGACTATCCGCAGCTGCGGGTCGATGACGAGGTCGCTCGGACCGTGGGGCACGGGGCACGCCTCGAGAGAGCCGACGTCGGCGCCGTCGGAGAGGGGCCCTGGGCCGTGGTCGACGACCGGCGGCGGCTGCTGGGCGTCTACGAGCGGGGCGACGACGCCCGCTTGAAGCCCGCCGTCGTGCTGGTTACGAGCCAGTAGCCTCGGATCCGATGGAGGTCATCGCCGACCTGGGGCAGTGCCCGCGCCCCGACGAGGGCAGCGCCGTCACCATCGGGGCCTACGACGGCGTCCACCTGGGACACCGTCGGGTGATCGCCGAGGTGCAAGAGCTCGCCCGGCGTCAGGGCCTGTCGACAGCGGTGGTGACCTTCGACCGGCACCCGGCCACGGTGGTGCGTCCCGACTCGGCCCCGTCGCTGCTCACCGACCTGGAGCAGAAGGTCGAGCTGCTGGCCGGCACCGGGGTGGACCACGTGGTCGTGATCGCCTTCGACGAGGAACGGTCGCGCGAGTCCGCCGAGGACTTCGTCGAGGAGGTGCTGGTCGGGTGCCTTCGGGCACGGGTGGTCGTCGTCGGCCAGGACTTCCATTTCGGGTTCGGGCGTCGTGGCAACGTGGCTCTTCTCACCCGGATGGGAACGGAGCGGGGCTTCGAGGTGATCGGGCTCGGCCTCGTCGACGAGACCGGCGACACGTCGACGGCCCCGGGGGAGGCGGTGTCGTCGACGCGCATCCGCACGCTGCTGAGCGACGGTCGGGTGGCCGACGCGGCCCGTCTTCTCGGCCGGCCACACGAGGTGCGAGGCGTGGTGCGACCGGGTGACGGGAGGGGCGGGGCGGTGCTCGGCTATCCCACCGCCAACGTGGCCGTGCCCCAGGAGATCCTGTTGCCGGCGGACGGGATCTACGCCGGGTTCTTCGAGCGCAAAGACGGTTCCGTCCATGCCGCGGCGATCTCCCTCGGCCGCCGTCCCACGTTCTACGAGCACGCCGACTCGTCGCTCCTCGAGGCCTATCTGCTGGAGTTCTCGGGTGATCTGTACGGGGAGCAGGTCAAGGTGCGCTTCGTGACGCGTCTTCGGGGCGAGGAGCGCTTCGACTCGCCCGAGGCACTGGCCGCCCAGATGGGCAGGGACGTCGAGGCGACCCGCGCCGCGCTCGCGGGCTGGACGCTCAGCTCTCTGGGAGCGGAGGGCGGCGCTGGCGCTTGAGGTCACCCCGGCGCCGCTTGTCCTCGACCCGCCGGCGCCTGGATGCCGGGGTCGGAACGGTGGCTCGACGGTGACGCTCGACGTGGAGGGCGGTCGCCAGGCGGCTGGCCAGGCGCTGCAGGGCCAGCTGGCGGTTGCGGGCCTGCGAGCGCTCGTCCGAGGCCACCACGCGTACGACGGGCCCCAGCCGCTCGAGCAGGCGGGACCGCTGCCGGGGACCCAACGACGGCGAGGAGGCGACGTCGAAGCGGACCTCGACCCGGGTGTTGGCGGTGTTGGCGTGCTGGCCACCGGGACCGCCGGAGCCGCTGAAGCGCCACTCGAGCTCGCTCAGCGGAATCGAGCAGCTCCGTGTGACCCGTAGCTCGCCCTCGTCCACCGGCTCGACCGTACCCGGCGGCTGGTGAGTGGTGAGTGACCGGTGCCGGGGTGGCGCTTCGTCCCGCTTTCGACGAAAGGTGGAACCCAGCGTCGTCCCACGAGGCCGGCCGCCCTCGAGCCGGCGGGGGCCTGGCGACGGCGCAGGCGGGGTACCGCACGGAGACGAACGAGGGGGGGAGGGGCGCCGCCCTGCTAGAGTCGGGTTGCCGGGGCATTCGCCCCCGGGCGGCTCTGTGCGACACCCGAGGATTTTCGAAGCATGCCCGACAAGTCGGCCACGATCACCGAGCACCGACTCCACGACACCGACACCGGGTCACCCGAGGTGCAGATCGCGCTCCTCAGCGAGCGCATCAACCACCTCACCGAGCACCTCAAGGTGCACAAGGGTGACCACCACACCCGGCGAGGGCTCATGAAGCTCATCGGTCGTCGCCGTCGGCTGCTCGACTACGTCATGGCCAATGACGTCGAGCGGTACCGGGGCATCATCGCCAGGCTCGGGCTACGGCGCTGAGGGCCGCAGACGACAACACCGGGTGACCCACGGCCGCCCGACGACAGACCGAAGAAACTGAGGCGGGAGCATCCCGCCCGAGAGAACGCAGCAGGCGGCGCCGGCTGTCAGCTGCCAGTGGCCGGCCACCCGGCAGGGAAGAAGGTCAGGTGCCCGACCACTGGGAACTGGCCCGGACGCCGTCTGGCAGACAAGGAGTGTCATGCCGGACGCCATCTCAGTGTCGGCCCCCGTCAGCGGGACCGACCGACGCCTCACCCTCGAGACCGGCAAGCTGGCCGGTCAGGCCGACGGAGCCGTGCTCGCCCGGCTCGGCGACACGGTGGTGCTGGTCACCGCCACGGCCGCCAAGACGGTGCGCGAGGGCATCGATTTCTTTCCCCTGACCGTCGACATCGAAGAGCGGATGTACGCCGCCGGCAAGATCCCCGGCTCGTTCTTCCGGCGCGAGGGTCGGGCCACCGACCAGGCCATCCTCACCGGCCGGCTCATCGACCGGCCCCTGCGGCCGTCGTTCCCCGCCGGCTTCCGGAACGAGGTCCACGTCGTGGGCACGATCCTCGGTGCCGACCAGGAGAACCCCCACGACGTGCTGGCCATCAACGCGGCCTCGGCAGCATTGATGGTCTCGGGCATCCCCTTCGACGGGCCGATCGGTGCCGTCCGCATCGCCTGGTCCCAAGAGGGGAGCTGGATACCGCACGCCACCTACCAGGAGGGCGACGCCTCGACCTTCGAGCTGGTCGTGGCGGGCCGGGCCCTCGGGGACGAGGTCGACAGCGACGTCGCCATCATGATGGTCGAGGCCGGGGGG
>JBPYEZ010000107.1:0-4117 GCA_051984395.1 Acidimicrobiales bacterium
CACCTCCAGGTCCGACACCCTCGGCGCCCGTACCGTGAGCCACGGCCCCCGCCCTCACAGAACCCGCGCGCGCACGGCGCGACCCAGAGGGCGGCTCCAGGAGGCGGCCGGCCCGGGAGGACGTCCCCATGAGAGGGTCGGCCCGGGAGGGTGGCCCGCCGGCAGAGAGCCGATCTGCTGATGGACCGTCAGATCCGCCTCCTGGGCCTGGCCCTCGTGGTGCTGTTCGTGGTGCTGTTCCTCCAGCTGAACAATCTGCAGGTCCTGCAGGCGTCCAAGCTCTCCAACGCCTCCGGCAACGTCCGCAAGGTGCTCGACGACTTCAGCCGGCCCCGCGGGGTCATCCAGACTGCTGACGGGACCGTGGTGGCGAGGTCCACCCCCACCAACGACGTCTACAAGTTCCAGCGCCAGTACCCCGAGGGGCCGCTGTTCTCCCAGATCACCGGGTATTTCTCGTTCGTCTACGGATCGAGCGGGGTAGAGCAGACCTACAGTTCGCAGCTCGCCGGACGCACCGTGCCCCTCCAGCATCTGGGCGACCTGCTCACCACGAGGACAAGGTCAGAGGACCTCACCCTCACCATCTCGAACCAGCTTCAGCAGGCCGCAGCCAACGCCCTCGGCCAGCAATCCGGCTCGATCGTGGTCCTGAACCCGACAAACGGCGCGGTGCTCGCCATGTACAGCTCCCCCACCTTCGACCCCAACCCACTCTCCTCACACGACCAGACCACCCAGCGCAACGCCTGGGACCTGTACCAGCTCGATCCCAACATGCCGATGCTCCCCCGCGCCTACCGCCGGGGCTACGCACCGGGGTCGACGTTCAAGGTCGTCACGGCGTCGGCCACCTTGGACCGCGACCCGGTGCTGGCGACCAAGAACTATCCCCAGGAGACCACGATCCCCCTGCCGCAAACGAACCAGACTCTGTCGAACTTCGGTCACGAGACATGCGGCGGCACGCTGCCTGACCTGCTGAAGTTCTCCTGCGACACCGGGTTCGGGCAGATGGGCCTCGACCTCGGACCGGACAACCTGTCAGGCGAAGCCCAGGCCTTCGGCTTCAACAAGGTCCCGCCGCTCGACATTCACGCCGTGGCCTCGACGTTCCCGCCCGCCGCTTCCTTCGCCCAGAACAAGCCGGGACTCGCCTACTCGGCCATCGGTCAGCAGAACGTCTCCGCCACCGCCCTCCAGATGTCACTGGTCGCCTCGGGCATCGCCAACGGCGGCGTGATCATGACGCCGCACGTGATGAGCGAGCTCCGCGACAACGAGGGCAGGCAGGTGCAGTCCTTCGGTGCGAAGCCGTGGCAGCAGGCGACGTCGCAGTCCACGGCGGGCAGCGTCCGCGACATGATGGTCGGCGTGGTCAACGGCGGCACGGCCACCTCGGTCGCCATCCCGAACGTCCAGGTGGCGGCGAAGACGGGCACGGCCCAGACCAGCACCGGAGCCGGCAACAACAACTGGCTGATCGGCTTCGCTCCCGCCGACAACCCCAAGGTCGCCGTGGCCGTGGTCGTGCCCGCCCAGCCCGGGCTGGGATCGGACACCACCGGCGCCCAGATCGCCGGTCCCATCTTCAAGAACGTGCTCCAGGCCGCGCTGGCGGTGCCACAGGCGGGCGGGACGGCTCCATGACCTCGCAGTCGCCGCCCATCTACAGCCAGCGCTACGAGCTCGTCCGCCGCATCGCGAGGGGCGGGATGGCCGAGGTCTTCCTGGCCCACGACCTGCTGCTCGACCGGCCGGTGGCTCTCAAGGTGCTCTTCCCCGAGCTGTCGGTGGACCCCTCGTTCGTGGAGCGATTCCGCCGGGAGGCCCAGGCGGCCGCCAACCTGAGCCATCCCAACATCGTGTCGGTCTTCGACTGGGGGGAGGCCGACAACACGTACTTCATCGTGATGGAGTACGTCGACGGCCGGCCGCTCTCGAGCATCATCCACAACGAGGGTCGCCTGCCGGTCGGAAGAGCCGCCGCCATCGGTGCCGAGGTCGCCGGCGCCCTCGCCTTCGCCCACCGCCACGGCGTCGTCCACCGGGACGTGAAACCGGGCAACGTGCTCATCACCGAGGACGGTCACGTGAAGGTCGCCGACTTCGGGATCGCGCGGGCCGCCAACACCAAGGGCGACCTCACCCAGACCGGCGCCGTGATGGGCACCGCCACCTACTTCTCCCCCGAGCAGGCCCAGGGCCACGTCGTCGACGCTCGCAGCGACGTCTACTCCCTCGGGGTCGTGCTGTACGAGATGGTCGTCGGACGTCCGCCCTTCGTCGGCGAGAACCCTCTCGCCGTGGCCTACAAGCACGTGCGCGAGATGCCGCCGCTGCCGCGCCAGTTCGACCCGGCCATCCCTCCCGCTTTCGACGCCATCGTGCTCCAGGCCTTGGCCAAGATGCCCGAGGACCGCTATATGAACGCCGAGGAGATGCGCGACGATCTCCTTCGCTTCCAGCACGGTCAGACGGTCATGGCGTTCCCCCCGACGATGGCCGCGACCCGCTTCCAGGATGCGACCATGGCGGGACCGCCGACCGGGCGCACCGCCGTCATCTCACCGACTGCCGTTCCGCCCCAGGCCCGACGCCGCCGACGACGACGCGCCTACCTCGCCGTGCTGGCCCTTCTGCTGGCGGCGCTGGGCGTGATCCTCTTCTTCCTGCTCCGGTCCACCGGATCGGCGGCGAGCTTCGCGGTCCCGAACGTCGTGCTCCAACCCGTGGGCGCGGCGACCCAGACGCTGCAGAACGACGGGCTCAGGGTGGCCACTCAGGACGTCCAGCCCGCCTTCGGCTTCGGACCGGGCACGGTCCTCGACCAGTCCCCGAAGCCGCCCAGCAAGGTGTCGAAGGGCGACACGGTGACGCTCAAGGTCGTCACCGCGCCCGCCCAGGCGACCGTGCCCGACGTGACGGGCGAGGACGTCAACTCGGCCACCTCCACCCTGCAACAGGCGGGGTTCACGGTCACCCAGCAGTCGCGCCAGTCGAACCAGGCCGCGGGCACGGTCATCGACCAGAGCCCGTCGGGCAACAGCCAGGCGGCACCGGGATCGAAGGTGACTCTGACCGTCTCGAGCGGGCCCGCCCAGGTCACCGTGCCCGACGTGACGGGCGAGGACCAGGCCACGGCGGCGAACCGCCTGGGGAGCGCGGGACTGACGCTCGGCAGCGTCACCAACCAGCCCTCCGCCACCGTGCCCAGTGGCAGCGTCATCAGCACGAGCCCGTCGGCGGGGACCAAAGTGAACCCGGGGTCGATCGTCAACGTGGTCGTCTCCAGCGGTCAGGCCCAACCACAGGCGCAGGTGCCCAACGTCGTCGGCCAGCCGCAGGACCAGGCCCGCGCCACGCTCAGCTCCGCCGGGTACGGGGTGACTGTCCAGCCCCAGGCCGTCACCGATCCGACCCAGAACGGCATCGTGTTGAACGAGAACCCGCCCGGTGGCACCCAGGCGAACCAGGGCACGACGGTCACGATCGTCGTCGGCAGATTTACCGGCAACGCCACGACGACCACGAACCCGATCGTCCCGAGATGACCTCCCCGCGGCGCCGCACGGGACGCACGACGCCGCGAAGGGCGGAGGTCCGCTCGGCCGGCGGGATCGCCGGGCGGCTCCCCGGCCGCCGCACCCCCAAGCCCGAGCACAAGTCCGGACGCACGACCGAGCGCAAGTCCGGACGCACGACCGAGCGCAAGTCCGGGCGCTACACCCCACCCATCCCCAGGGCCAAGAAGGTGAGCCCGCCGTGGGTACCGGTGGTCATGCTCGTCTGCCTGGTCGTGGGCGTGGTCGTGGTCGTGATCAACTACCTGGGCGTGCTGCCCGGCGGGGCCTCCAACTGGTACCTCCTGCTGGGGCTGGGGCTCATCGCCGCCGGCTTCGTCACCGCGACCCAGTACCGCTGACGCAGAGATTCGCCACCGTAGTTACACCGGTGTGATCTTTCCCACAGACTTGTCCACAGTCTGTGGATATCGTGCCCTACCCCAGGCGCTCGATGATCAGGGCGTTGGCCATGCCGCCGCCCTCGCACATCGTCTGGAGCCCGTAGCGACCACCGGTGCGCTCGAGCTCGTTGACGAGGGTGGCCAGCAGCT
>JBPYEZ010000108.1:0-11555 GCA_051984395.1 Acidimicrobiales bacterium
GTGGCGGAGGTGGACGGGAATCGAACCCGCCGGACGGGGATCGCCCGTCCCACCCGCTTTGAAGGCGGGGGGGCCCACCAGGTGCCCGGACACCTCCGGTGCCGGAGGTTAGTGGGCCCCGAACTGCCCGGACGGAGTGATCACTAGTGGGGCAGCCAGCCAGCCGGTAGGTTGGGCAACCATGAAGAAGCTGCTGATATTGGCCGTGCTGATTGCTCTCGGAGCCGTTGCTGCCAAGAAGCTGCGGGCAGATTGACGGGTTGGCGCCTGAGGCGGAGCCCCAGGCGCCAACCCACCAACCCTCCGACTCCCATCACCACCGCACCGGCGACGGCGGCAGCCGGTAGTCCGGGCGCGCTCACTCGCGGCCGCAGCGAGACCGGACGGACGAAGTTGCGCACCTCCCACTCGCGTTCCTTGGCCAGCTTCTGCAGGACCCGGTCGGGATTCACGGCGACGGGATGGCCCACGGCCTCCAGCATGGGGAGATCGGTATAGGAGTCGGAGTAGGCGTAGGAGGCGGCCAGGTCGATGCCCTCCCGCTCGGCAAGGTCCCGGATGGCGTCCGCCTTGTAGGGGCCATAGGCGTAGAACTCCATCTCTCCCGTGTAGCGGCCGTCCTGGTCGATCCTGGCCCGGCTGGATATGGCCCCGTCGACTCCCAGGTACCAGGCCAGGGGGCCCACGATCTCCTCGGGCGACGCTGACACGATGAACACCTGGCGTCCCGCCGCCTGGTGGGTCGCGATGAGCTCCAGGGCCTCGCCGTAGATGATCGGCTCGACGAGCCCCTCCATCGCCTCACGGACGATCTGCCTGACCTTGGCTTGGTCCCACCCGCGCGTCAGCGTCAGCACCGACTCCCGGATGCGGGCCAGCTTCTCCTCGCCCGCCCCGAGGTGGAGATAGACCAGCTGGGCCCACAGGCCGCGGAGCACCGTACGGCGGGAGATCAGGCCCTCGCGGTACAGGGTGCGGCCGAACACCGCCATCGAGGCCTTGGCGATCACCGTCTTGTCCACGTCGAAGAAGGCGGCCTCCATCCCCGGCGATCATACGGGTGGGAAGGGTGCATGAGGTGCACCGGACCGATGCAGGAAGAGCACGGCCACCGGCGAACAAATAGGCCCAACGCCGACCGTCGAGCCCGCCAGGTGCGCGGCCAGCTCGACCGGGCTATTGTCTGGGCGCCTTGGGCCGGTTTGGCCCAGGTTCAACCTAGATGGGTGATTGGTCGGCCTCCCTAATGGAGGGGAAGAAAGAGGTGCGAGCATGAGGTCCAGGTTGGTTCGGCTGGGGATGGTCTTCGGGACCCTTGCAGCCGCCAGTGCCCTGATGTCCGGCCCGGCCGGAGCCAGTACGCCCGAGGTCTTCGGCGGCAGCGCCAGCGGTCAGGCGCTGAACCTTTCGATAGCCGGTACCAACCTCACCGGCGGGCTGAGCCAGGCGAACGTGAAATCCCCTCTGACGGCCAACGCCGAGGGGATCGGGGTATTCACCCCTGGGCTCACCCAGGACTTCAAGACCTCGGCGAGCACAGCCAACCAGACCGACAACAAGGGCTTCACCTGTGCCGGCGCCCTGCCGACCCTGCCCGGTCCGCTCGGTGCGCTCGAGCTCAAGGCGGCCTGCTCCTCGTCGAGCTCGTCGGACACCGCCAGCAACCCCGTCGCCAACTCCTCCGGCCTGGTGGCGTTCGCTGGCCTGAGCAACCTGAGCGGCGTCCCGGGGGTGTCGAGCGGTCTCAGCCAGGCGTGCCCTGCGGACCAAAAGGGTGGGCTCTTCCAGATTCCGCAGCTCGGTGCGATCCTCTGCGGGGCCATCACGAGCGCGTCGGTCGGCCAGCTCGTCGACGCCCCGATCGGCGCGTCGCACTCTACGGTCACAACCGACGCCGGCAAGGTCGTCTCGACGGCAACGGCGGATGGCGCCACGATCAGCCTGCTCAGTACGACGCCGGCGCAAACTGCGGTTGCGAGCCCGAAATTGGCGAACCCACTGGTGTCCCTCACCCTCGGGTCGGCCACCGCCACCGCTACCTACGACCGCCATACCGGCAAGTCGAGCGGCACCTTTGACCCGGCGCTGCTGACCGTGACGGTCAACCTCCCCGGCACGTCGCCCCAGACCACCAAGATCGTGCCCGGCCAGAGCGTCGACTTCCCGCCCGCCGGCTCTGGAGCCCCCGTCCTGCTGAGCATCAAGGTGGGCGACGGCAAGACCACCACCAACTCCGACGGCTCGGTGTCGAGCGTGGCCGACGGTGTGTCCCTCGCCGTCCTGCCGGGCCAGGCGCCCGGGGGAGCCGACGTGCTGGACCTCCAGCTGGCCCACGCCCAGGCGTCGGCCGGTGGGGCGCTGGCGACCGTCACCCCCCCACCGCATCCGCCCACGTTGCCCTTCACCGGTGAGCACCCGTGGATCCCCTTCGCCGGCCTCGGCTTCCTCGGGGGCGCCCTGGGCCTCGGGTTCCTTGCGCACCGGGGCGGATTCCGGTTCGGGTTCCGTCGGTCCTGAGGATCGGACCGGGGGGGACCGGATGTCACGTCAAGAGGTGAGCCCATGTCCGGCCTGACCAGCTATCTCAGGACCCACAAGTGGGCCCGGAGCGGGCTGTCCGGGCTGGCTGGGCTCTTCCTCTTGGCCGCCGTCGGACTGCTGGGCTATCCGATCTTCACCAACCTGTACCAGTCCCATGTGGAGGGTGACCTGGGGAACGAGCTGGCCAGCCCGAACACGCGCCAGGCCTATCTCCAGCACCGGGTCGGGATCGGCCAGAGCCTGACCCGGCTGCGGATCCCGAGCATCGGTACCAACGTGGTGGTGGTGGAGGGGACGACCGAGTCGGCCCTCCGGGCCGGCGCGGGCCACTACCCCGAGACCCCGCTGCCCTGCACGGCCGGCAACGTCAGCATCGCCGGACACCGGACCACCTACGGCAAGCCGTTCGCCGATGTCGACAAGCTCCGACCTGGCGACCCGATCGTGCTCCAGACCCCGGTCGGCTCGTGTACCTACACGGTGAGCCAGCCGCCGTTCGAAGTGGCTCCGACCGACCTGTCCGTGGTGGCGCCGACAACGGGGTCCACGCTCACGCTCACGTCGTGCACCCCGAAGGGCCTCGCTGTCAACCGAATCGTGGTCAAGGCGGTCATGAAGGGCGCCCCGGCCGCGACGGCCTGATGCGACGCTCCCGGCTCGTCCTGGCGGCGACCGCCGTCGCCGTGGCGGGGCTCGGCGGCGGAGCGGGCGCCCTCGTCGTCGCCGCCGGTCCGGCCGGCGCCGCCTCTCCGTCAGGTCCGCCCTTCGCCACCATCACCGACCCGTCCTCGTCGTCGAGCTCGCCGACCGTCGAGCCCACGGAGACACCGACCATCAAGGGCAACGTCTCGCCACCCCAAGATCCCCGAGGCTCGATCAGCTCGGTCCAGATCACGATCACCGCCAACGGCCACCCGGGGGCAACGTTCCCAGCCACCGTGAGCCGGCCGGCTTCGGGCCAGTCGATCTGGACCTTCATCGGCTCGGTGCCCCAGTCCCAGGCCCTGGCATGGAACGGCCCGTACCAGGTCGCGGCGACGGCGACCGAGAGCGACCCTGGTACCGGCAGCCACTCGGGGACGTCGCAGACGGTCAATTTCGCCGAGGGCGTCGCCCCACAGGCGCCGTCGGGCGTCTCGGCGACCAAGGACGCAAACGGGGGTGGCGTCGCCGTGTCCTGGCAGGCCAACCCCGAGCCCGACATCCTCGGCTACCAGGTGCAGCGGGCGTCACCGAACGGCTCGGACTGGTCCACGGTCACCTCCAGCCCCCGTGTGACCGACACCAACTACCACGACACCAGCGTCCAGCGCGGGGCTGACTACCAGTACCGCGTCATCGCCATCCGCTCCGGGGCCCAGTCGGGCCAGACGATCTCCTCGGCTCCGTCGGCATCGGCGAGCACGGTCGCCCGGCCCACTGGCAGCCTGTTCGGGCCGGGGGGGTCGGTGACCCAGCTCCCGCTGGTCGGCCAGGCCGTCACCGATCCGGTCGCGGGTCTCGTCCAGCCGGGACAGGGTCCGGGCCGGCCGGTCACGGGGTCACCGACCGCGGGGGGCTATTCCAACCTCCCCTACGGCGGCCAGGCGTCGCTGGCCGAGCCGGGAACGCCCGGGGCCCAGGACCCGAAGGCGCGATCGGGCGCCAGCCTCCTCCGGACGGCGCTGTTCGTGGCCGCAGCCCTGATCTTGCTCGCCATCGCCGCCCACCTCATCCGGATGCGCCGGGCGGTGGACGACTCTCTGGCGCCGGTCGGGGTCGAGCAATGGGACCGCCACGCCGCTGACGCCGGCGAGACGGCCGAGGTGACGACGGTGGGTACCGGTCGGGGCCGCTCCGACGTCACCCGGGCCATCGCGGCCCAGCGCCGCCGCTGACCTCCCGGGTGCAGCCGTGTGTCACGCTATGACCCACGCACTAGCTTGGTGTTCCAGGCATCGTGCCCCTGAAGCGGCGCCCGAGGAGGACGCTTGGCCATGGATCTTGGCTTCGAGGTCGATCAGCGCGGTAGCTACACCGTGCTCGCGGTGCGCGGCGAGGTCGACGTCTACACGGCGCCCCGGCTGCGCGAGCGGCTCATCGAGCTCGTCAGCCAGGGCAGCCACCAGGTGGTCGTCGACCTGGAGGGTGTCGACTTCCTCGACTCCACCGGCTTGGGCGTGCTCGTCGGAGGGCTCAAGCGCCTGCGGAGCCACGACGGGGACATGATCCTGGTGTGCACCCAGCCCCGCATCCTCAAGGTGTTCGAGATCACCGGCCTCACGAAGGTGTTCTCGATCCACGACACCGTCGAATCGGCCACCGTCGCCTGACCGTGGCGGCGCAGGGGGAGGCGGTACGGCCGCTGGGGTGGGACGAGGCGGACGTCGAGCTCGACATCCCCGCCCGCGCCGAGTACGTCTCCCTCGCCCGGCTGGTCGTGTCGTCGCTGGCGTCGTCGAGGCGACACCTGGCCGACGACCGGATCGACGACCTCAAGCTGGCCGTGTCCGAGGCGTGCACCAACGCCATCGAGGCCTACGAGCCGGCCGGCGAGGAACGCGTCGTCCTGCGCTGGCGGGACGGACAGGACCGCGTCGAGGTCGACGTGCAGGACCATGGGCCGGGCTTCGATCCCTCGACCCTGCCGGAGCGTCCCTCGGTGGCCGACCCCCTGCGCCCCAACTACGAGCGGGGTCTCGGGGTTCCCCTCATGCGGGCCCTCGTCGACGAGGTGGAGTTCGCCTCCTCTGCCGGCGGCACCTCGGTGATCATGATCCTGTACTGCCCTCCCGTCGCCCCCGGCGGCCAGTAGCGCTCCTGACGGGTCGCCCGGGCGGTCACCCCCCGGCGAGGAGCGACCGGACGACGTCCTCGGAGTCCGCCGTCACCAGGGCCAGGACCTCGTCGCCGGTGTCGAGGACGGTGTCACCTCGGGGCACCACGACGTGGGTATCTCGAACCACGGCGACGATGGTCGCGTCCCGCGGCACCTCCAAGTCGGCGATCGAGTAACCGGCGGCGGGCGAGTCCTCCGCCAGCGTGACCTCGACCAGCCGGGCACCGCCGCCCCTGCCACCCTCGAGCTGGAGGAGGCGCACGAGCGATCCCACCGACACCGCCTCTTCGACCAGGGCCGTGAGAAGGTGGGGAGTCGACACGGAGACATCGACGCCCCACGCCTCGTTGAACAGCCACCGGTTCTTGGGATGGTTGACCCGCGCGACGACGCGAGGAACGGCGAACTCCTGCTTCGCCAGCAGGGAGATGACCAGGTTGTCCTCGTCATCGCCGGTGGCGGACACGACGACATCGGCGTCGGCCATGCCGGCGGCGTAGAGGGAGGAGACCTCGCAGGCGTCGGCCGCGAACCACTCGATGTCGAGGCTGGGACGAAGGCGGGCCACGAGGTCCGGGTCCTGTTCGATGACGAGCACGTCGTGCCCGGCGGCGTGCAGGTCCGAGGCGATGAAGGTGCCGACATTTCCGGCCCCGGCGATCGTCACCTTCACGTGATGACCGGCCTCACGTGGGTTCCTCGGGGCCGGCCAGGAGTCGACGCTCGAGCTCGTCGAGCTCGTCCTTGCGGGCGACGATGTGGAGCAGGTCGCCCTCCTGGCCCACGACGTCGCGGGTGGTCAGCCGGGGCCCGCCGCCCCGGGTGACGGCTATCAGCCGGATGCGACCCTCCAGGTTGATCCGGTCGAGGCTCTGGCCGGCCCAGTCCTCCGGCAGCGCGCGCTCGACGAGCACGAGCTGCCCGCTGGTGTCCGTCCACTCGGTGACGGCGGCCTCGGGGAAGAGCCGACGCATCACCTGCTCGGTCGTCCAGGTCACCGTGGCCACGGTGGGGATGCCGAGGCGCTGGTAGATGACAGCCCGGCGGGGATCGTAGATCCGGGCGACGACATTGGTGATCTGGTAGGTCTCCCGGGCGATCCGGGCCGTGAGGATGTTCGAGTTGTCACCACTTGTCACCGCAGCCAGGGCGCCTGCCTCCCGGATCCCGGCCAGCTCCAGGTGGTCGCGGTCGAAGCCGAAACCGACCACGGTCCGCCCGGTCCACTCCGGGGGGAGGCGGCGCAGGGAGCGCGGGTCCTTGTCGATGATCGCCACGCTGTGGCCGTCGCGCTCCAGATTGATGGCGAGCTCCGACCCCACTCGACCGCAGCCCACGACCACGACGTGCACGGGTACATGGAACACGGCCCAGCCAGCGGGCACAACTCCCCGCGCCGACGGGGCCCCAAGGGCCTAGCTGGGTCAGCGCGCCGTGTTTACTTGGGGGCATGAGGAGCGCCGCACCCCGGGCAGACCGCCGGGCTCCTGCCGCGCTGCCGACTCCGGAGTCCCTGGAGCTGGCCGAGTCCCTCGGATATCGCATCAAGAAGCGCCTGCTCGGGCCGCCGCTGGTCAGCGAGCAGCTCCGGACCGAGCGGCTTGGCAAGCCGACCGCCCTTGCCGTCCTGTCCTCGGACGTCCTGTCCTCGTCGGCCTACGCCACCGAGCAGATCCTGCGGGTGCTCGTCGTGGCCGTTGGCGTGGCCGCCTTCTCGCTGACCGTGCCGGTCACGCTGGCCATCCTCGTGGTTCTCCTCTTCGTCACTCTGTCCTACCGGGAGGTCATCTGGGCCTATCCGAAGGCGGGTGGGGCCTACGTGGTCAGTCGTGAGAACTTCGGCCCCAACATCGCCCAGATCGCCGGCGTGTCGCTGCTGATCGACTACACGCTCACCGTGGCTGTCTCCATCGCCGCCGGGGTGTCAGCCCTGACCTCCGCCGTCCCTTCCCTGACGTCGTACACGGTGGAGCTGTCGGTCGCCTTCGTCCTGCTCATCGCCTACGGCAACCTGCGCGGGATCCGGGAGGCGGGACGCACCTTCGCCATTCCCACCTACGTCTTCCTCGCCAACATGGCCCTGCTGATCGTGGTCGGACTGGTGAAGGAGGTGCTCGGCGATCTGCACGCCCACTCCATCCACGTCCCGGGGGCAATCTCGGCCGGAAGCCAGAGCAGCGGGCTGCTTCTCGGCGCGTCGGTGTTCATCATCCTGCGGGCGTTCTCCGATGGAGGGTCGGCGCTCACCGGCACCGAGGCGATCTCCAACGCGGTGAGCGTGTTCCGTCCTCCGGAGCGAAAGAACGCCCGGGCCACCCTGGTGACCATGAGCCTGATCCTCGGGTCCCTTGTCCTCGGGGTGTCGCTGCTGGCCAGTTGGGTCCACGCCGTGCCCTACGTCTCGCAGAGCCCCACGGTGCTCTCCGAGGTGGCCAAGTTCGTGTACGGCACGGGGGCGCTGGGGACGTTCCTCTACTACTTCCTCCAGATCGCCACGCTGTTCATACTCGTTCTGGCGGCCAACACCAGCTTCACCGGGTTCCCGTTCCTGGCCAGCTTCGTGGGCGCGGACTCGTTCCTGCCCCGCCAGCTCACCCGTCGAGGGCACCGGCTGGTCTTCTCGAACGGCATCATCGTCCTGACAGTGGTGTCGCTCGCCCTGATAGTCGTCACGGGAGCCCAGGTCGCCGCGCTCATCTCCCTGTACGCCATCGGCGTCTTCACCGGCTTCACCATGGCGGGTGCGGCGATGGTGAAGCACCACCTCACCCTCCGGGAGCCGGGGTGGCGGCACCGGCTCTTCATCAACGGCGCCGCAGCTGTGCTGTCGTTCGTCGTCGACATCGTCATCGTCGTCACCAAGTTCACGGAGGGAGCCTGGTTGGTCGTCGTGCTGCTGCCAGCGCTGGTCTTCCTCTTCATCCGGCTCAACCGGCAGTACCGCAACGAGGAGGCCGAGCTCGAGGAGGGGGCCCCGGTGCTCGCTCAGGTGCCGGTTCCCCGGCGCCATGCCGTGTTCGTCCTCATCGATCGACTCGACCTGGCTGCGGTCAGAGCGGTCCAGTACGCCCGGTCACTTGCGCCCGACCAGCTGCGCCTGGTCCATTTCGTGCTCGACGAGCGTGCGGCAGGTCTGCTCGAGGAGGAATGGACCCGTGTCGGGATGGCGGGGCTGTCGCTCGAGCTGGTCGACGTGCCCGATCGCCGCCTCCGCCGGGGCATTCTCGAGATGGTCGCCGAGACCCTCAGCGTCGAGGGAACCGAAGCCACCGTGGTGCTCCCGCGGCGCCCGTACCCCCAGCAGTGGACGCGTCTCCTGCACGATCGCACGGCCGACGGAATCGCGGCGACGGTGGACCAGCTGCCCAACGCCCGGGCCACGATCGTCCCCTTCCAGGTCGGCAGGGAGCCGGGCGCCGGGCGCCAGGCGCTCCGGCGATCGTTCCCGATCCGCACCGAGGGGCGCCGTCGGGCCCGCCAGGCCGCCCAGGCCGCCTCCGTCCCGGCAACGGCCACCGGCGACCAGGTCGTGGGCACCACCCCCATCGGTCAGGTGCAGTGGCGCCAGCGCGCCCGTGTCGCCGGCCGGGTGAAGTCCGTGTCGGTGCAGTCGTCGACGGTGTCTCCCAGCCTGCTGTGCAAGCTGGTGGATCCCACAGGTGGCCTGACGCTGGTGTTCCCCGGCCGCCGCAAGGTGGCCGGCATCGAGCCCGGCGCCCGCCTGGTCGCCGAGGGCACGGTGGGCGAGCAGGGAGGCCGTCTGGCCATCTTCAGCCCCGACTACGAGCTCATCGCCCCCGGCGGCTCCGCCTCCTCTGACTCCGAATCCTGAGCCGCCGGCGCACTCGCGCCCAGCCGGCCGTCCCCGCTTGACGTTTTTGGGCGGCCAAAACTAACTTGCGCCGCGCCGAATCCATGGAACCGGGACTGTCGAGATCGGAGCGGGAGACGCTGAAGGCCATGTACCGCCTCACCAAGGCGGGCTCGGACACCCATACCGGGGCACTGGCCGAGGCGCTGGGTGTCAGTCCCGGCACGGCGACCGCAGCCGTGAAACGGCTGGCCGAGCGCGATCTCGCCCACCATCGCCCGTACCGAGGAGTGGAGCTGACGTCGTCAGGCCGGCAGGCCGCAGTGGCGGCCATCCGTCGCCACCGGATCGTGGAGCGCTTCCTGTCCGACATGCTCGGCTACCCGTGGAACGAGGCGGACCGGCTGGCCACCTCCTTCGAGCACGAGCTGCCCCAGGAGGTCGAGGACCGTCTCTTCGTCGCCCTCCACCGCCCCTCGACCTGCCCGCACGGCTTCCCGGTCCCCGAGCCCGAGGTCGGCTACATCGCCGAGATGCCCCCGCTCTACGACCTGGAGCCGGGCGACGCCGCCCAGGTGGCCGTTCCCGGCTCGACCGATCCCGCCGTGGTGGCCTTTCTCGACACGCTCGGCCTGCGACCGGGCGTCCGGGTCGAGGTGCGCGAGAAGCACCCGTTCGACGGGCCGATGGTGATCCGGGTGGACGGCCATGACCGCACGGTCGGGCACCGGGTCGCCAATCAGGTCTTCGTGAAGATCGACGAGCGGGACGCGCCGTCGGCGCCGGCCCGCGACCACCGGGGTCCCGACGGTCCCCGGCCCCCGCATCAGCAGCAGGACAGAAAGGAGCCGGCATGACGCACACCCTCGCCGCCGAGGGGGGCTATCAGGCCTTCACCCTGGGCGGGGGCGAGAAGGTCTGGCTCGTCTTCGCCCTCCTGGCCGGCCTCGGAGCCGTCGGCGTGGGGATCTTCCTCATGCGCGGCGTGCTGGCCGCCGACCAGGGCACGCCCACCATGCGCGAGATCGCCGCGTCGATCCAGGAGGGAGCCGTCGCGTTCCTGCGCCGACAGTTCCGGGTCATCCTCATCATCGTCGTGCCCCTGGCCGTGCTGGTGTTCCTCACCGCGACCAAGGTGGTGAGGCCGGACGGCTCCGTCGCCTTGAGCTTCGGCCAGTCCGGCCTGTGGCGGGCCCTGGCGTTCCTCGTCGGTGCCACGTTCTCGGGCGTCACCGGCATCATCGGCATGAACCTGTCGGTGCGGGGCAACGTCCGCACCACGGCGGCGGCGAGAGATGGTTCGCTGCCCGCCGCGCTGCGGGTCGCTTTCCGGACGGGCGGGATCACGGGCATGTTCTGCGTCGGGCTCGGCCTGTTCGGCGCCGCCGCCATCGTCTTCATCTTCCAGAACACCGCCACGTCGGTCCTCGTCGGCTTCGGGTTCGGTGCCTCGCTCATCGCCCTGTTCATGCGAGTCGGCGGTGGCATCTTCACCAAGGCGGCCGACGTCGGCGCCGACCTCGTCGGCAAGGTGGAGGCCGGCATTCCCGAGGACGACCCCCGCAATCCGGCCACAATCGCCGACAACGTGGGCGACAACGTCGGCGACTGCGCCGGCATGGCCGCCGACCTGTTCGAGAGCTACGAGGTCACCCTCGTGGCATCGATCATCCTCGGCGTCTCGGCGTTCAAGTCGATCTACCCGGACGATCCGAGGAAGTGGGTGCTCGGCCTGATCTTCCCGCTGATTGCCCGCGCCATCGGTGTCCTCGCGTCGATCGTCGGGGTGTTCGCCGTGCGCGCCACGGACAAGGACCGCACGGCGATGGCGCCGATCAACCGCGGCTTCCTCACCGCCGGCATCCTCACCGTCATCGGCACCCTCGTGTTCGCCCTCGTGTACGTGGGCAACCCGACCGGCGCCATCTCCGGCGTCGGCTGGCGCATGTTCGGCGCGGTGGTGGCCGGGCTCGTGCTCGCGCAGATCGCGTCGCGCATCACCGAGTACTTCACGTCGACCGAGACCAAGCCGGTGCAGGAGATCGCCGAGTCGGCGGCCACCGGCGGCCCGGCCACCGCGACGTTGTCGGGCATCAGTTCCGGCCTCGAGTCGTCGGTGTGGGCCATCGTCGCGATTGCCGGTGCGATCGGTGTCGCGATCGCGCTCGGCGGTGGCGACCTCCAGTTCGCGCTGTACCTCGTTGCGCTGACGGGCATGGGCATGCTCGCCACGACCGGCGTCGTCGTGTCGGAGGACACGTTCGGCCCCGTCGCCGACAACGCGGCAGGCATCGCCGAGATGTCGGGCGAGTTCCACGGCGAGCCCGAGCGCGTCATGGTGAGCCTCGACGCGGTCGGCAACACGACGAAGGCGGTCACGAAGGG
>JBPYEZ010000109.1:0-2062 GCA_051984395.1 Acidimicrobiales bacterium
CGAGACCTCCCGGCGTGACCGGGAGATTGGCGGCCAGCTGGCCGGCGCCGTAGGCCAGGAGCCCGCCGCGCCAGGGCACGGGAGCACCGACGGCGCCGAAGGCGGCAACCAGGCATCCGCAGTCGAGCACCCAGTTGGCCATGGCCCAGGTCAGAGCGACTCCCCACTGACGCCGGCTGGGAGTCACCGCCGTGAGCCGGTCGAAGGTGCGGTCGACCATCGCCCGGGGCGCTCCTCGAGGTCGCCCGGTGAGCCGCTTGGCCAGTCCAACGGCGCCGGTCGCCAGAGCCCGCAGGAAGCCTCGCCGCCAGGCCACCGCGACCGCCACCACGATGCCGACGATCACGCCAAAGGTCGGCGCCACAACGCCGAGGCCCGTGCCCTGCGAGCCGGCCACGATCAGGCCCACGGTCGCCAGTGCCGCCAGGGTGACGGCGGCGCAGGCGTTGTCGGCCACGATGGCCCACACGGCGAGGGTCTCGTCCGCTCCTCGGCGCCGGAACTGGTGGTACGAGAACAAGCTCCCCCATGCCACGCCTCCCGGCAGCGAGTTCGTGAGCGAGTTGAAGGCCAGGGTGATGGCGGTCGATACCGGTAGCCCCAGGTCGAGGTCGCCGCTGAGCAGGATCTGTCGCTGGAGGGCCCCGTAGGCGATGATCGAGCCCACTTCCAGGACGACGGCCACGACCAGCCACACCCAGTCGAGGTGCTCCAGGTACGACGCGGTGCCCGCCAGCTCGCCCTTGCGCCCGATCACGGCCCAGGCGGCGAAGCCAGCCAGGGTCAGCGCACCGACGACCTGCACGACGGGCCAGGCTCGCTGCCACGCGGACCGACGGCGGCTCCCGCCGCCGGGGCCGTCCACGCCCGGACCCGGGGTCGTGGGCTCTACCGGGGCGCCCACGATCGCCACGACTGCACGGCCAGTGAGATCACGGCGCCGCCGGGCTCGCGGCCGACGTACTGCCCGTACTTCTCGACGAGGAGGGCGATGGCGCGGCTCCGTTCCTCATGGGCTCCGACGTCCTCGGGATCGAGGACTGCGGCCATCCCGTCGGCTCGGACCCACCACAGCCGGCCCCAGTCCTCGTCGTAGTGGTCGGCCAGCACCGATGCGTTGGGGTTGGCCCGCAGGTTGTCGAGGCGACGCAGCTCTGGTCGGCGCTTGGGCTTGTGGTCGACGGCCGAGTAGAGCCGGTCGCCGTCGAGGGCGAAACAGATCGGCACGACGTGCGGACGGCGCTGCCGGTCCGTGGTGGCGAGCCTGGCCACACGGGCCTCGGCCAGCCGCCGCCGCGCCTCCTCTTCGTTCAACGAGGCGCTCCTCGACGGCCCGGCGGCGCCGCCCGGACAGGACCAGGCGTCGGTCAGCCGACCTGGGCCGGGCCCAGGACCTGATCGATGCGAGCGAGGACCCAGTCATACGAGCCGCTCATCACCGGTGCCTTGCAGTAGTGGCAGACGCCCGCCAGGTCGAGGTTGAGGGGCGCTCCGCAGTTGGGACAGCGCTGCTGCATGGTGCCGCCGTCGGTTTTGGTGGTTGCAGAGCTGGAGCGCTGGAACACCCAGTCCTCGCTCCACTGGTCCACCGACTTGTCACCCCGGATCCGCTTGCCCGACTTGACGTCGATGTCATAGTCGGCGCAGGCGGCGAGGAAGCGAACGGTGATCGTGTCCTTGGACTGATCGCTGCTGGCCCCGACGATGAAGGCGCCCCCAATGGACAGGTCCTCGAGGACGTTGCGCTTTCCGGCGCGCTGGTAGCCCTCGATCTGGACGCGATGCTGCTGCCAGATCCCGTCCGCCATCACCTGGCGGCTCATCTCGGGCTTCTGCTCGGTCCACGCCTCCTGCACGGTGAAGAACGACCGCTCGGTCGCGGCGATGAACGCGTCTCGGTCGAACTCGGGATCGTGGCCTTGGATGGCCGCCAAGCCATCGGCCACCTCGTTGTGGGCAGGGGGCATGGTTTCCTCCTCGCTGGGGCTCGGAAAGGTGGGACGGCCGAGGTCCTCCTTGGGAAACGGCGGCTGGATCGGCTGCGAGCGCCGACGAGAGGCGG
>JBPYEZ010000110.1:0-2006 GCA_051984395.1 Acidimicrobiales bacterium
CCCCTGCTAGCCGACGGTGCCACCATCACCGACACCCAGGTCGACCCGGGGGTCGAGCAGCTGGTGCAGGCGGGCACCAACTTCATCGGAGCCCTGTCGGCCAACGACCTCGCCACCACCCTCCACGAGGGGGCCCAGGCCTTCGGAGACCAAGGGCCGGCCCTGCACCAGTTCATCGACAACCTCAACACGGTCGTGGCCGGCTATTCCCAGCACTCGGCCACGCTCACGCAGCTCATCAACAACGTGGCCCAGGTATCCGCCCAGCTGGCGCCGTCGGCCCAGGCCAACGCCCAGGCGCTGAGCAACTTCGCCACGACGACCAAGGAGCTCAACGACCAGAGCAACAGGCTCGAGGGCTTGCTCACTCGCCTGTCACAGGTGTCGACCCAGAGCGTGAGCTTGATCGGCTCCTACTTCCCGCAGATAACCAACGACCTCAACGGCCTGCTGGTAACCGTCAACCAGGTGGCCCAGCACCAAGGCGACCTGTCCGACATCCTCGGGCAGTTCCACATCTTCTTGAAGTACGCCAACGACCTCACACACCCCGACCAGAAACTCTCTCAGATCCCGGTGGTCTTCGACACCATCGTCTGCGGCCTTCCCACCAGCATCGGCGGCGCCGATCCCAACAACCCGGTGACGTCCTGTCACGGAGCCAGCTAGGCATGATCGTCTCGACGCGGATCAAGATCAACCTGGTCGTGTTCTTCGTCGCCGCCGCCGCCCTGGCGGCCTACGGGTACGTGTCCGTGCTGCACAACCCGTTCAAGCACGACACCGACGTGATCGCCTACTTCCCGTCGACCGCGGGTCTCCGGGACCAGTTCTACGTCACGAACAACGGGCTGGTCATCGGGGCGGTGAAGTCCGTCCAGCTGGCCGGCGACCGAGTCAAGGTCACCATGGCCATCCAGCCAGGCCAGCACGTGGCCAACAACGTGCAGGCTCAGGTGGTACGAGCGAACCCGCTCGGCGAGCAGGCGGTCGACCTCGTGCCTCCGCCCGGGGCACCGGCCAACGCCACCTTCCTGCGCAACGGCGCCATCGTCCCCACCGCGGCAAACCCGACCCCACCGGATGTCGGCCAGGTGGTCGACACCGCCGACCGACTGTTCGGGGCCATCCCGACCGCCGACCTCAACAGCTTCGTCCACGAGCTGGGGGTGGCGCTGAACGGCCGGGGAGACGACATCCACACTCTGATCTCCGCCGGGTACCAACTGGCCCAGGAGCTCAACGCCAACCAGGCCCAGTTCCAGACCCTGCTCAACAACGCGCCGCCGTTCTTCGACACCCTGTCGGCCAACGGTCCGGCCTTCAACCAGGCCCTCACCAACACGGAAGTTCTCACCCAGGTCCTGGCCCAGCACAGCCACGACATCGTCAACCTATTGAACAACGGCGCCACCGCGGCCAGCGTCGTGCAGAAGCTGGTGTTGGACTCACGACCCAACCTCGCCTGCCTCACCCACGACCTCGCCGACTTCACCGGCAACGTCGCCCAGCCGGCCAACCTCTCCAACCTGGCCGCGATCTTCGCCGGCGACGTCCAGTTCTGGCAGCGCCTATCCCTGCTCGGGGTGACGCAGTACCCGCTCGGGCCGGCGGCGCCCTCCCAGGCACCCACCGAGCAGCTGCGCATCCACATCAACCTCCCACCCCCGCTTACCAACATCGGTACGAACTACGCGACACCGCGCAATCTGCCCCCGGCCTACCTGGCCCCGGGCTGCAACACCGAATACGGCGCAGGCGTGGGGCCGGCGACCCAGTTCACCCCGCCCCAGCCGCCCTTCTACTCCGGGAGCCCCCCGCAGGCGGCCCCCGCATCTGCCTCGGTCGTCCGGGGCGGGGGTCCCCCCGTCCCTGGGCCCGGAGTGCCGGCTGGCGCCCACCTACCGACCGACCCCTCGTCGGCGGCACTGCCCCTGCTCATCCTGGTGCTGTTGTCGAGTGTGATCGTGCTGACTCGCCGGCCCCGCATGGAGGACTTTCGCGTC
>JBPYEZ010000111.1:0-6903 GCA_051984395.1 Acidimicrobiales bacterium
CGAGAACTTCGTGAGCCACACGGTCGCCGAGATCCAGAACCAGCCCAAGCTGTGGAAGTCGACCGCCATCTTCGTCACCTTCGACGAGGGCGGCGGGTACTACGACTCAGGTGCCGTCCAGCCCGTCCGCTACTTCGGTGACGGCACCCGGGTCCCGATGCTGGTCATCTCGCCCTACACCCAGGCGGGCCACGTCGACCACAGTTACACCGACCACGTCTCGACCCTGAAGTTCATCGAGGCGAACTGGAAACTGAGCCCCCTGTCCAGCCGCAGCCTCGACAACCTGCCCGACCCGAAGCAGTCGGGCAGCTCGTACCTGCCCGCGAACCCACCGGCCATCGGCGACATGATGGGCTTCTTCGACTTCGGCAAGGCCCAGGGCGCGCCGGCGCCTCCACCTCGTGGGAACGGACCCCCACCCCACGATGGCCAGGGAGGCGGGGCGACCCCGCGCACTTCGCAACAGAGCTGACGAAGCCACGGTCGGGACGACACGCCGACCACGACTCGACGGGCCCGCCGGAAGGCGGGCCCGTCGGCGCGTACACGAGTCAGCTGTTCTCGAGGGGCTTCCTGGCCCGGCTCGGCGCGACCCGCGGGGGCTCGCCGGGCATCTTGGGGTAGACCGGTGGCCACGGCGCATCGGGGATGCCCGCGGCCCGGTCCCGCTCGTGCATCGCCAGCAAGGGCTCCAGAGACTGCGGGTGCGCGACCATGTCGGCCCACGGATCCCCGCCCTCGGCCACCCGGGCGGGCACGGTGGCGATCGTGAGCTCGTCGGGGACGATGACGTCGAGCTCCTCCCACGAGAACGGGGTCGACACCTGGGCGCCGGGCCGGGCCCGCACCGACCAGGCACCGAAGATCGTCTTGTGCGGCGCGTTCTGGTTGAAGTCGACGAACACGCGCTCGCCCCGCTCCTCCTTCCACCAGGAGGCGGTGACGAGCTCGGGTCGGCGGCGCTCGAGCTCGCGAGCCACCGCCAGGGCCGCGGCCCGAGCCTCGTACGACGTCCAGCGGGGCAGGAGGCGAACATAGACGTGGATGCCCCGGTTGCCGGTCGTCTTGGGTCGACCGACCACCCCCACCTCGTCCAGGAGCATGGCGACCTCGTGGGCCGCCTCCCGCACCATCGGAAAGGTGACACCGGGGCTGGGATCCAGGTCGATGCGCAGCTCGTCGGCATGCTCGGGATCGGCCGCCTGCGTCGGCCAGACGTGGAACCCGAGGCAGGCCATGTTGACCGCCCAGAGCACGTGGGCGAGATCGGCGGCCACGAGTGCGACCGACGTGGTGCCGTTGGGCGTGGAGACGACGCTCGTCTCGAGCCAGTCAGGCCGGTTCTCGGGGACGCGCTTCTGGAAGAACGACGTCCCACCGGCCCCGTTCGGGAACCGCTGCAGCAGCACGGGGCGTCCGCCCATCGCTGCCAGCAGGGGAGCGGCGACCGCCTCGTAGTAACGGACGAGATCGAGCTTGGTGTCCCCCCGCTCGGCGAAGAACACCCGCTCGGGGTGGGTGATCGTCAGGCGACGACCGGCGGCCTCGACCACCACCCCGGCCTCGTCGTCCGATGCCCTTCGTCTCGACGGCGACCCTCTCGACGGCGACCCTCGCCCCATTGTCCAAACTTATCGCCCGGATGGCGGGTGAGCTGGGCGTAATCCGCTGGGGGAATAGCAAACGGCCCAAGTAGGGTTGGCCGCGTTGTGGCGCGCATCCGGATGAACCCGAAGATCAGCGTGAGCGTTGTCTTCGTGTCGGCCATGTTCATGGCCATCATGGACATCACGATCGTGAACGTCGCGCTACCGACCCTGGGCAGGGAGTTCCACGTCCGGCCGGCGGGCGTCGAGGCGGTGGTGGTCGCCTTTCTCGTCAGCCTCGCCGTCTTCATTCCGGCCTCGGGATGGCTCGGCGACCGGTTCGGCACCAAGCGCGTGTTGCTCACCGCCGTCGTCATCTTCACGGGTGCCTCGGTGCTGTGCGGGCTGGCCCAGAGCCTCAGTCAGCTGGTGCTGTTCCGCATCCTTCAGGGCGTCGGAGGCGGGCTGCTGACTCCGGTCGGGATGGCCATGCTGTACCGGACGTTCCCGCCCCACGAGCGGATCCGGGCGTCGCGCATCCTCGTGACCCCCACCGCCCTGGCACCCGCTCTGGGTCCGGTGGTGGGAGGGTTGCTGGTGACCGAGCTGTCGTGGCGGTGGGTCTTCTTCGTGAACGTGCCAATCGGTCTGTTCGCCCTGACGTTCGGCCTGCTGGCCCTGGACGAGCACCGTGAGCCCGAGCCCGGCCGTTTCGACCTCGCTGGTTTCGTGCTCGCCGGATCGGGTCTGGCGTCGGTCATGTACGCGGTGAGCGAGGGCGCGTTCAGGGGCTGGGGCTCGCCGTCCATCGTCATCGCCGGGCTGGCTGGCGTCGTCCTCCTCGCCGTCATGGTCGTCGTCGAGCTCCGACGCCGCCAACCGATGGTCGACCTCCGGCTCTTCGGGGACCGACTGTTCCGCACCACCACCTTGGTGTTCTTCGTGGCCGTGTCCGGTTTTCTCGGCACCCTGTTCGTCGTCGCCCTCTTCTTCCAGGACGGGCTCGGCGCCTCACCGCTGCAGTCCGGCTTGAGCACATTCCCCGAAGCCCTCGGCGTGATGCTCGGCGCTCAGGTCGCGACGCGGATCTATCCGAAGCTGGGACCGCGCCGCATCATCGCCGCCGGCCTCACCGGCATCGCCCTGTTCACCTCACTCATGTCGCTGATCGGCTTCGGCGCCTACAGCCTCTGGGAGATGCGGGTGCTGATGTTCCTGCTCGGCTACTCGATGGCCCACGTCTTCGTGCCGTCGCAGGCGGCTGCGTTCGCGACGATCAGTCGGGCCTCGACGGGCCGGGCGTCGACGCTGTTCAACGCCAACCGCCAGCTCGGCAGCGCCGTCGGAGTGGCCGTGCTCAGCACCATCCTGGCGACCGTGGGCCTGGTCGGGCACACGGCCCGCGGGACGGTGCCCAACCTCGGTGCGTACCACCTGGCGTTCGCCGCTGCCGCCGTCATCGCTCTGATCGGGGCGACGATCGCCCTTGCCATCAGCGACCGTGACGCGGCGCCGAGCATGCGCAAGCCGGATGACGTCGGTGCCGAGGGCGACGCCGGCGAAGCGCTCGAGCGCGAAAGGGCTGCTGAGCCGGCACGGGCCTGACCGGGCGGTCGGGTCAGGGGCTGAGCCAGATCTCGGCGGGAGTGAGCACTCCCCGGCTCATGTTCTGCGCCCTGGCCCCCGAGGGCAGGGTCGATCCGCCGAAGTTCTGGACCCGTCGCTGGGCGGCCACCATCCAGATGGCCCGGTTCATCCAGAGATACGGCAGGTCGGACGCGAAGGTCCGGGCCAGCCCTCGATAGGCGGCAACCCGGACCGCGGGCTCGCCGCTCGACCGGCCGGTCTCGAGGGCCTGCTGGACCTGGGGGCTCCGGTTGCGGGCGAAGTTGAGGGCCGGCTGTCCGACCGGCGCGGCCGAGCCGCCGGTCCAATAGCCGTAGTTGAGGTCGGGGTCGGCGGCGGCGAACTGGCGCCAGGTGCAGGCCTGATAGCTGCCCTGGAGGGCACGGGGAAGGAGCTGGGCGCGGTCGATATGGACGACCTGACACTGCACGCCGGCCTTCTGCCACATGGCGCGCACCAGCCGGCCGAGCTGTCTGCCCTTCGAGGTGCTCTCGGTGATCAGCTGCACGGAGAGTGGGCCCCTCTCCTGCTCGTACTGGGCCACCAGGGCCTTGGCCTTGCGGACGTCGAAGGAGGGGTACCCGGTGGAGGAGTGGTAGGGCGAGCCCTTGGCGAAGGGGCCGTAGGACCTGGGCGGGATCCCGTTACGGACGTTGTTGATGATCCGCTGCTTGTCGATGGCGTGGGCCAGCGCCAGGCGCACCCGGCCGTCGTCGGTCGGCGGCACCGTCGTGTTGAGCAGCAGGAAGTCCATGTCGGGCTCGGTGCTGGCGTGGGCGTCGTCGATGGTGACCCAGCTGGGGTCGCCGCGGAGGTTCGAGACGTTCTGTATGTCGGAGCTGTGCATCATGTCGACCCGGTCGGAGGTGAAGCGGTCCTCACGCGACTGTTCGTCGATGATCGGCTCGTACTGGATGGCGTCGAGGTAGGGCAGTCCCTGCCGCCAGTAGCTCGGGTTCCTGGTGGCCGTGAACGTGTCGCCGGGCGCCCAGCGCTGGTAGACGAACGGCCCCGTCCCCACGGGCTTGTGGTCTGCATCACCTGCGAGGAGGGTTCTGGGCTCCACCACGACCCCGGCCTGGCCGGTCAGGTGGAACGGAAATGGCGCCCACGGGGTGTGCATCGACACCATGACGGTCATGGGGTCGACCACGTCGACCGCAGCGATGGGGGCGAGGGTCGGAGCGATCAGGGGCGCGGCGCGCACGGCGTCGAGGTTGGTCTTCACGGCGACCGCCGTCAGCGGGCTGCCGTCGTGGAACGCCACGTCCCGCCGAACGGTGATCATCCACCGGGTGAAGTCGGCGTTGGCGGTGATCGACTGGGCCAGGTAGGGCCTCACCGCCCCGCTCGCGTCCACGGCGGCAAGGTTGTCGTAGACGGCGCGCGAGCCGAGCAGGCTGGCGACGCCCCAGAGCTCTCGGGTGGGGTCGAAGCCCTCGATCTCGGCCTCGGTCGCAAAGGTGAGGGTGCCACCCCGCCGCGGCGTTCCCTGGGAGACGCCCCCGCTGCTGGCCGAGCTCGACTGCAATCCGAGATTGCAGGCGGCGAGGACGGCGGGGGCGCCGCCGAGGACAGCCAGGCTGCCAACCGTTCTGGCACTCCGGGTGAGGAACGTGCGGCGGTCGAGGGGTTCGGACAAGGTCGTGTCTTCCTGCAGGGGGTCGATCGGGTGCAGCAGCTGTCAGCTCGTGACCACCTTCGAGCGGCGCGTCGTACGCGGAACCCGACGTGTGGCCGGAGCTCCGCCCGCCGGGATCTCAGGCCGTGCCTGCCTCCAGCTGCATCCTGTCGTACTCGGCCCCGGTGTCCTCCCAGTCCTCGTACTCCAGCACGCCCAGCTCGCCGAAACGGCGCCGTAGCCAGCCCTCGCCAGCGTCGAGGAGGCCGAGCTTCTTCAGGTTGGGAACGATCTTGGAGAAGAGGACCTTGCGAAACTCGCGTTGCACCGGCGAGTCGAGCATGACCTGGCAGCATTCTTTCACCGGAAGGCCGACGGACTCCCACACCTCCTGGCCGAGAAAGCGGTCGCGCATGCGCACCGCCGCCTCGTAGCAGAACTCCTGCCGCTCGCGGATCTCGGCCGCGCTCAACCCGGCGTAGGCCTCTTTGAGGGAGAGCACGCCAAAGGCGACATGGCGCGCCTCGTCGGCCATCACGTAGCGGGTGATCTGCTTGAGGAGAGGATCGATCGAGTAGGTGTACTGGAACCCGAAGGCGGCCAGGGCCAGCCCCTCGATCATGATCTGCATCCCCAGGTAGGTCA
The DNA here is from genome assembly GCA_051984395.1 of Acidimicrobiales bacterium. Lineage (GTDB taxonomy): Bacteria > Actinomycetota > Acidimicrobiia > Acidimicrobiales > AC-9 > AC-9. The sequence continues at coordinate 5,482 of JBPYEZ010000111.1, forward strand.
TGTCCCAGCGGGGATCGCCGGCCACGTCGTCGAGAAGGCTCCGCAGATGGAGGTTGATGGGGAACTCGACGCCGAGCTTGTCCTTCAGGTACTTGCCGTAGACCTCGACGTGGCGGGCCTCGTCCATGACCTGGGTGGCGGCGTAGTACTTGGCGTCGATCCAGGGGACCGTCTCCACGATCTGCGCCGTGCAGATCAGCGCGCCCTGCTCTCCGTGCATGAACTGCGACAGCGTCCAGGCCTGCTGGGCCGCACCGATGTCGTACCACTCCTCGTCCGACAGGCGCTCGAACACGGTGCCGGCACGCTCGATGTTGAGCGTCGTCATGAGGGGGTTGGTCGGGTCCCGGGCGATCTTGGCCGGGTCGACGTCGATGTCCCAGTCGATATCGGTCGAGACGTTCCACATCGACGTCTTGGCCTTCTCGTAGAGCCTGCCCAGCTGGGGGCGGGCCCGGTCGTAGTCCCAGGTGAAGCACACCTCGGGTGCCGATCGCACCACATGGACTGCGTCGCGCTGCTCGGCGGCCCCGACGGTCTCCGCCAGCTCGTCGATGGTGCCCGAGCGCACCTCGTGCTCGGTGGACATGCGCCGACCTCCTTGCCCGAGAACCAGAGCCTAGACGCTCGAGCGCCTGCGGCCCGGTCGTCGGGCCGTCCCCCCGGGCCGGCCTTGACGCTGCAGCGCCTGCGGCTCCTGTCAGCCGCCGGTCGAGTGTCCGACCACGGAGTTGATGTAGGTGAGCATGGTCCCACCGCCGCCAAGGCCGCCGAGGGGCCAGAATCCGATCTCCAGATGGGGGCCGCTCGAGATCCCGACGATCCCATAGCCCACGATGGAGATCTGCTGACCGGCGAGCACGTGGTCCCCGACGTGGACCAGGTCGGCCCCCGAGTGGCCGTAGTAGACGGTCCTACCCGCCAGTGGGCCGCCGGTGATCCGCAGCACGGGGGCGTTGGGCCCGAATCCGCCGATGCCCTCCTGGATGATGGTGCCGGGCCCCATGGCATACAGCGGGGTGCCGCCCGGGGCGGAGTAGTCGACGCCCTGGTCGACCGATCCCGATCTCAGGTACTGGATGGGCAGCGGCAGCGCCGAGAGGCTGGCGCTGGTCGCCGCCGCGGCCGGCAATGGCGGCTTGGGAGCGGTGGTCGTGGGGGCGAGCGTGGTCGGGGGAAGGGGTGGCGGAACCGCCGTCGTCGGCGCGGGAGCGGCAGGGGGACCGCCACCCAGTGCCGGTGCCGAAGGGGCGCTCGTCGTGGGCACCAGGAGGGCGCGGCCCGTCGCCAGGCGCAGGGAGGCGGGGTGGGGCATGAGCCCGACGGCGACGCTGGTGCCGACCGCAGTCAGGGCCGCGGCGTAGCTGAGCAGCCCCTTGCGGATGACGGAGGGCGCCGGCACCTCGCCCTGGGCCGCTGATC
>JBPYEZ010000112.1:0-7081 GCA_051984395.1 Acidimicrobiales bacterium
CTCGCCCTGTCAGCTCAAGCCAGGCCCACATCCGGCCCTCGCTGGCACCGGCCAGGGGCCGACGCCCGCATTACGGTTAGGTTACGTTACCTCAGCCACGCCAGGCGAGCGCGCACACGGCGGGCGACAAGGCGTCGGCCCGGCCGTCTCTGGCCGGGCCGACGAAGACAGGTGATCGGTTGGACGGTGCTAGCAGGTGCTGGCGTAGGTGCAGACGCTGAACCCGTCGGCCGTGCTGTTGGGTGCCGACGGCGTGGCCAGGACCTGACCACTCGTGTTCACCAGCTGGATCTCCTCCGAGGCCTTCAGACCGGCGCCGGCCGAGTTCGTCTTGGCCGACGAGAAGGTGGCGCCCGAGAGGTTGGGCATGGCGGCCAGGCTCGTCCCGCTGGTGCCGATCAGCGTCGGGGTCTCGGTGATCCACTCGGCGGTCAGGTGGCTGGACGGGTAGGGCACGGTCTGGGTGAACGACTGACCGGTGCTGACGTCCTGGATGGTGATCGTCCACACCTCGGTCAAGGGCACGAGCTCGGAGATGTTGGCGTGCATGTGGTCGCCGGGGTGCACGCTCATGGTGCTGATCGTCAGGCTCGGCGCCGGGATGATCTCCCACCAGGCCGAGTAGCTGGGCGTGCCGTTGGCGGCGACATCCTGCTCGGTGCCCGTCTGGATCAGGGTGCCGTCGGTGGCGGTGCACCCGGCGTCGATACAACCCCCGCCGATCCCGATCCAGCTCGAGGAGTTCTCGGCCTCGCCGGCCTTGTGCTGGGTGGCGGTCGGCACGTTCCAGTCACCAGAGATCTGGTTGAACAGCTTGCTTCCCTGCTCGACGGTCCCCTGGTTGTAGCCGGACCAGTTGTTGGACTTGTTCGCTCCGAACGGGAGGATCAGCCGGTGGTACTTGGCCGGTGTCGATGCGCCGGCGGCGGTGGGGGATCCAGCTGGTGCTGCAGCGAAGAGGGCGGTCGTGAGGGGCAGCGCAGACAGGATGGTGGCACGGCGCAATGAGAACATGTGAACCTGTTTCGGCGCTGTTGCCGGTTTTCCTGGTCGATATCCCCACTGTTCACCGTCATCGGCCGTTTTCACCCTCCAGGGGTACGGCCTACGGCACTCTAACTAGTCCAAGGGGACTAGCCCGGGATCCGGTGGGCGATGCAGTCCATCTCGACGGCGGCGCCCAGGGCCAGACCGACGGTCCCGACGGTGATGCGGGCGGGAGGCTCCCCGGCGAAGACCGAGAGGTAGGCCTCGTTCATCGCCGCTCCGGTTGCCATGTCGGCGAGGAAGACGCTCACCTTCACCACGTCGTCGAGCGTCGCCTCGCACGCCGCCAAGATGCGCTCGATGTTGCGCAGCGCCTGGAGGGTCTCGGGACCGGTGCCGCCGGGCGCCAGGTCGCCGGATTCCCCCACCGTTCCCAAGGCGCCGGAGACGTAGACGTGATCGCCGGCCACGGTCGCGTGCGAGAAGGCGGGCAGCCGCCACAAGCCTTGAACGTTGACGGTCCTTCGCATGGCGCCGGACCTTAGACCCGGCGGCGCCTGACAGCAGGCGCCTCGTTGTTGTGGGCCGGGGAGGATTTGAACCTCCGAAGGCACAAGCCGGCAGATTTACAGTCTGCTCCCTTTGGCCGCTCGGGCACCGACCCCCGCCGCGAAGATAGTGCAGCGTTGTGACTGGGCAGCCAGGACCGGGCCGGGCGGTAGCTTGAAGAGCATGCCGACGTTCGACATCGTCTCCGAGGTCGACTTCCAGGAGGTCCGCAACGCGGTCGACCAGGCCAACCGCGAAGCCGCCACGCGCTTCGACTTCAAGAACACCGGTTCCAGCGTCGAGCTGGCCGACCGTGAGCTCCGACTGCGCTCGTCCACCGAGGACCGTCTCCGGGCCCTGCATCAGGTGCTCGAGGAGAAGCTGGTACGGCGGCAGGTCTCGCTCAAGGCGCTGGCGTCGGGCAACGTCGAGGAGGCAGCCAAGGGGACGGTCCGCCAGTCCGTCACCATCAACGCGGGCATCTCCGCCGACCATGCCCGCAGGCTCAACCGGTTCGTGAAGGACCTGAAGCTCAAGGGGGTCTCGTCCCAGACCCAGGGCGACCAGCTACGCGTCTCGGGCAAGAAGCGGGACGACCTTCAGTCCGTGATCGCCGCCGTGAAGGCAGAGGACTTCGGGATTCCCCTTCAGTTCAGCAACTTCAGGGACTGAGGACCGCCCGATCCGGGCCGGCCTCAGTGTTGCCGGCCGACCTCCTGGGCCGGCCTCAGCGCCGCCACTCGCCCGAGCGGAGGCGGGCGATCCGCTGCTCGGTCGGCGGGTGGGTCATGAACAGGTTGGCGAAGTTGACCTTGCGGCCCGACAGCGGGTTGATGATGAACATCGATGCCTCGGCGGGGGCCACGTCCATCGGTACCGCCTTCACGCCCGCCTCGATCTTGGCCAGCGCCCGGGCCAGCGGCTCGCCGTCGCCGAGCAGGCGGGCACCCGAGCGGTCCGCTCCGTACTCACGGGTGCGGGTCAGGGCCAACTGCAACAGGCCCGCGGCCAGAGGGGCGAGGATCACGAGGGCGAGCAGCACGAAGATGTTGTCGTCGCCCTCGCCGTCTCCACCGGTGAAGATCGTGGTCCAGAGGGCGATGCGGGTCACGAAGGTGATGCCCATGGCGACCGCGGCGGCAACCGAGCCGATGAGGATGTCGCGGTTGCCCACGTGGCTGAGCTCGTGTGCCAGAACTCCCCGTAGCTCTTCCCAATCGAGAATGGAGAGGATGCCCTTGGTCACCGCCACGGCGGCGTGGTTGGGGCTGCGGCCGGTGGCGAAGGCGTTGGGCTGCATCTCGGGCGTCACGTACAGCCGGGGCATCGGCATGTCCATGCGCTGGGTCAGCTCGCGCACGACGCGGTAGTACTCGGGCATCTCGGCCTCGCTGACCGGCACGGCCCGGGCCGCCTTGATGGCGATGGTGTCCGAGAACCAGTACGAGGCGCCCGTGATGACGAGGCCGATGGCAAGGCCGATCGCCGCCCCGCCGCTTCCGCCGATGGCGAAACCGATGACGACCAGCAGGCCGCCGAGGCCGGCCAGCAGCACATACGTCTTGAGCGTGTTCCTAAATCCCATCGACCACCATTCCTCGTCTTCTACCCACCTGAACGTCCGGCTGGCGTGTTTTCGTTCCTGGCGGGCCGGCTCCCGGGCTCAGTCGTAGTAGCCCGAGTGAATGTAGAGGCACGGGACTCCTTCTCCCCGGAACATCTCAAGGTTACGCCGGTCGTCTTCGAAGGCGAGCAGCAGCCGGAACCCGTACGCCCGCAGGTCCGAGACCGCCTGGTACTTGAAGTGGCGAGCGGTGTCGTGGTCGCCCAGCTCCCTCATCACCAGCAGGTCCCAGCGCAGCTGGTAGCGGTCGAGCCAGGCCAGCGTCTGGGGCTGCACCCGTATCGGCCTCGCCGTCACGAGGACGATGGCCAGGTCGGGGTCGAGCAGGTCGAGCAGGCGGTCGACCTCCTCGATCAGGGGATCCTCTCCGCAGGCGTCGAAGAAGGCGTTCCAGTCGCGGCGCGGCGACTCGAGGTAGTGCTGCCGGCTGGCGGCGTCCGAGAGCACGCCGTCGAGGTCGAAGATCACCGCGGGCCCGGCGGGAACAGGCTCGGCCGCCCACCTCCAGTTGTCCGGCGGCGCGAACTGGGCCGTCACCGCCGGCCGCCCCGAAGGCCGGGGCAGGGACTCGGCCTGCTCGGAGGGACGACCCAGAGGTGCTGCCATCCCGGCCGAGCCTACCGGGGGCCCCTCGCGCGCCTGGTGGCGACGACCACTGACGAGGGGGAGGCTGGCGCCCGACCGCCAGCCCCGACCGCCAGCCCGGACCACCAGCATGGTCTGGACCCCCCGCCTGCGCTGCCAAGATGGCTGGCCATGGCCTCCAACGGCGCGCTTGCCGACGAGCTCGAGGTCGAGGTGGGCCTCGGCGGCCGGGTGCTGGTGGTGAGCGACCTGCTGTTGGGGCCCTCGGCGACGTCCGCATCCGCCTCGGCCACGACCGACTTCGCCCGAGCCATCGAGGCGTGGAACGGCCCGGGTGCGCTGATCGTCGCCGGCAATCTCTTCGAGCTGCTGGTCGCCGACCCCCTCGATCCAGACCCGGATCCCAAGGCGGCGCTCGGCGCCCACCCCCGCCTGGCGGCTGCCCTCCGGGACTTCGGTGCCGGCGAGGGCCGACGCCTCATCTGCCTCCCCGGGAGCCGTGATGCCCGGCTGGCCTGGGACGACGTCGCCGCCGCGGGCGTGGTCGACGAGCTCGGGACGGAATTGGCTCTGGCCGTCGAGGTGACGCTCGAGACCGGTTCCGGTCAGCGTCGCGTCCGGGTCGAGCCCGGCCATCGCCTCGACCCCCGCCACTCGCTGAGCGATCCGCGCAATCCGGCCTGCACCCCGGTCGGCCACCACCTGCTGGCCGACATGCTGCCAGCCCTGGGCGAGGCCCGGTCGTCCTGGCTCCGCGGCGTCGACCGCCTCCCCGAGCCGTCTCGCTTCCCCCGCTTCCTGGCCTCGCGGCTGGCCTACCGGCGGCTGGCGCGACACGCCTGGTGGCTCCTGGTGCCGTTCGCCGTGGCCGTTCTGCTCAAGGTGCCGCTTTCGTACTTGTGGGCGGCGCCGGCCCAGCACCTCTCCCATCTGGGCGCCTGGCCCCGCCGCCTCGGCCTCGTCGGTCTCACCACCGTGCTCGACCTGGTGCTGGTGGTGCTGGGAGTGGCGTGGGTGAGCCGGCGCACGTGGGCGGCGATGGGCGGCGTCGCCGTGGGCAGCCCGGGTGACGACTCGAACGCCGGGGCGCGCGCCGAGGCCACGGCCCTGGTCGGCGCCGGCCACGCCGGACTGGTCACGGGCCACACCCGACGGCCCGAGCTGACCCTCCTCGGGCCGGGCTTCTACGCCAACCCGGGGGCGGTGGCCGAGGTGGTCGACGAGTGCCCCGCCCGTGTCGGGCTGCCGCCGGTCTACCTGCACCTGCGACAGCTGTCGTGGGTGGAGCTGGAGGCGGGGGCGGAGCTCCATGCCCGCTTGCTCCAGGCCCGCCTCGACCTGCCGGGCGCCACCCTCGTCGAGCGGTTGGCCGCCCGGCGCCGCGACATCGGCGACCCCCGTCCGGCGGTCGTGGCCACGTACCCCCACGGGCCGCCCTATCCCCAGCTCGCCGATCCCGCCGCCCGCCAGCGCCGGGTCCGGCGCCTGGCCGCGGTCGCCATCGCACTCGCCGGCGTGGTCAACCTGGCCTCGGCCGTCACGCCGCCCTTCCGCAACCACTTCGACGTCCTCTTCGACGTCGTGCCGCTCTCGGTGTCCCAAGCCGCCTCGGCCCTGGTCGCGCTGGCCGGCGTCGCCCTCCTCGGCCTGGCTCGCGGCGTCCGAAGGGGCCAACGCCAGGCCTGGACGGTCGCCGTCGGCCTCCTGGTGGGGACCGGCGTGCTCCACCTGGTCCAGGGCGGGGGTCTGGAGGAGGCGCTCGTCGCCCTGGGGGTGGCCCTGTTCCTGGTCGTCAACCGCTCGTGCTTTCCAGGGGCGGTGGACCGGCCGTCGCGAAGGACCGGAGGCCTTGCTCTGCTGGCCGCCATCGCCGCCGTCACGGTGGTGACCGCCACGTCGATGGAAGTGGCGCTCGCGCTCGACGCCGACACCCGGCCGCTCAGCGTCGTGCGGGCTCTGGAAGCCGTGATCGGGCGAATGGTCGGGCTCCGGACCGTGACCCTGCCGCACCGGCTCGACGAGTTCCTCGCCCCCATGCTGTTCGGCGTCGGCCTGGCCCTGGCGCTCGTGGCCTTGATCTTGGTCTTCCGGCCCGTGGTCGACCGGCGACGCGCCGCGGCCAGCACCCAGGGCCGGGCCAGGGACATCGTCCGTCGCCACGGGCACGGGACGCTCGACTACTTCGCCCTCCGCGACGACAAGGCCCACTTCTTCGAAGGTGAAAGCGTCGTGGCCTACGCCGTGTACGGAGGCGTCTGCCTCGTCTCGCCCGATCCCATCGGGCCCGAGGCCGAGCGGGACCGGCTGTGGTCGTCGTTTCGCGCCTTCGCCGACAATCACGGTTGGATCGTTGCCGTCCTCGGTGCGGGAGAGGACTGGCTGCCGACCTACCGCTCCTCCGGCATGCACGACCTGTACCTGGGCGACGAGGGCGTCGTCGATCTCACCCGCTTCTCGCTGCAGGGCGGCCGCAACAAGGGACTCCGCCAGGCTGTCAACCGCATCGCCCGCTACGGCTACCGCATCTCCTTCCACGATCCCGCTCGTATCGAGCCGGCCCTCGCCGATGCGCTGCGCGACGTGATGACTCGCAGCCGGCGCGGCGACGTCGAACGAGGCTTCTCCATGACCCTTGGTCGTCTGTTCGATCCCCGCGACGTCGGTCTGCTGCTGGCCGTGGCGACCGCGGCCGACGGCACGCCGGTCGCCTTCTGTCAGTACGTACCCGCACCGGGGATCAACGGGTACTCGCTCGACCTCATGCGGCGCGACGACGGCGACCACCCCAATGGCCTGCTGGACTTCGTGATCGTGGAGACGATCGAGCACCTTCGCCAGTCGGGGATGGAGGGACTGGGGCTCAACTTCGCCACCATGCGGTCGGTGCTCGCCGGCGAGAGCGGCAACGGCCTGCACCGCCGGGTCGAGCGTTGGATGCTCCGGCGCATGTCCTCCTCGATGCAGATCGAGTCGCTGTGGCGCTTCAACGCCAAGTACGACCCCCACTGGCAGCCGCGCTATGCGGTGTACCCGTCGCCCGAGCAGGCGCCCTCGGTGGCGGTGGCCATTGCCCGGGCGGAGTCCTTCTGGGAGCTCCCGCTCATCGGCCGCTTCCTCGTACCGGGAGAGGCCCGCACCGGCACCGCGAACGGGGAGGCGATCGAGGAACCGGCGGAGGTCGTCGGGCCGTTGCGGTGAGGAGGGCGGTGACCCCGCTCGCCGCCAGCGCAGCACGCGGGCCGGCCGAGCGCCGGCAACGAACGAGCGCCGGCGACGAACGAGCGCTCAGAACAACAGGGTGGCCCGGTGGGCGAAGTCGATGAGGGGCGCCGGGTA
>JBPYEZ010000113.1:0-2554 GCA_051984395.1 Acidimicrobiales bacterium
GTGATCCACCGGCGCAAGGAGCTGCGGGCCTCCAAGATCATGCAGGACCGCGCCTTCAGGAACCCCAAGCTCGACTTCCGGTGGGACTCGGTCGTGACCGAGATCCTCGGGGAGGGCTCGGTCACCGGTGTGCGGCTACGCGACGTGGTCACCGGCGAGGAGTCCACCATGGAGCTGGGCGGGCTGTTCGTCGCCATCGGCCACGCCCCGAACACCGGTCTGTTCAAGGGCCAGCTGGCCATGGACCAGAATGGCTACATCACCACCCACGACGGGTCGAAGACCAGCGTGGAGGGCGTCTTCGCCTCAGGAGACGTCCAGGACTCCGTGTACCGCCAGGCGGTCACGGCTGCAGGATCTGGCTGCATGGCGGCCATCGACGCCGAGCGGTGGCTGGAGGCCACTGAGCACGCCGCAGCGCAGGCACGATCACACCCCGGATGACGCCCCGGCACCTTCCCCAGGAAGGTCCGGAATGACGTGCGGGCGAGCGCTGTTCGCAGTGGCAGGTAGCATGACTCGAACAGAATCGAGGAGGTCGAAACGTCGTGCCCCCCAGTATCGTCACCCTCAGTGACAGCAACTTCGACGAGGAGGTCAAGTCATCGGAGCAGCCCGTGCTCGTCGATTTCTGGGCCGAGTGGTGCGGACCCTGCAAGATGGTCGCTCCGATCCTGAACGAGATCGCCACCGAGCAGGAGGGGCAGCTGCGGATCGGCAAGCTCAACATCGACGAGAACCTCGAGACGGCTCGTCGCTTCGAGGTGATGAGCATCCCGACCCTCATCCTCTTCCGGGACGGGGAGCCCCAGCTCCGGATCATCGGCGCCAAGGGCAAGGGCCAGCTCCTCCAGGAGCTGCAGAGCGCTCTCTAAGCGAGCTCGCGCTGCAGCGGGGCGCCAGCGGAGAGAACGTCCAGGACCTCCAACGTCGGTTGGCGGTCATCGACCTGCTGGTCGATGACGACGTTCCCGGACGTTTCGGTGCCAACACCGAGGCCGCCGTCAAGCAGTTCCAGCAGCGCCGAGGCCTGCGGGTCGACGGGATCTGCGGGCCGCAGACCTGGTCGGCGCTCGTCGAAGCCGGCTACGAGCTCGGTGATCGTCTCGTGTACCGGCGCACCCCGATGCTGCGCGGGGACGACGTCGCCGAGCTCCAGCAGCGGCTCGGTGCCCTGGGTTTCGACACACGCCGTGTCGACGGCATCTTCGGTGACGACACGTCGGCAGCGCTGTCCGACTTCCAGAGGAACGTTGGGCTCACCGCCGACGGCATCCTCGGGCGCTCCACTCTCGACGAGCTCTACCGGATCCAGGCCCGCAGCCAGGGACCCGAGCTCGTGAGCGACGTCCGTGAGCGGGAGACGCTCCGTCGGGCACCGCGCACCCTGGAGGGCCGCCGGATCGCGCTCGGCGAGCAGGGTGGCCTCGCCGCCGCTATCGCAATCATCGGACGGGCGTTCGCCGGCGCCGGTGCCGACGTGGTGGACCTCCACCACCCGGACGGATCCCGGCAGGCGGCCGACGCCAACGCCGTCGAAGCCGAGGTCTACCTGGGCCTGCGCCTCGAGCCGTCGTCCAGCGGCTGCTCGAGCTCCTACTACGGCGGCTACCGCTACGAGTCCCCCGGGGGTCGCCGTCTGGCCGAGCTGGTCCAGGCCACCATCCCGGCGCAGCTGTGCCTGCCCGACCGAGGCGCCCACGGCATGTCCATCCCCGTGCTCCGGGAGACGAGGATGCCGGCCATTGTGTGTGAGCTCGGGCCTCCCCTGATGCTCGTCGAGCGTTCCAACGATGTGGCTCGCGCCCTTCGCGAAGCGCTGGACACCTGGGTCGGCGCCGCCTGGGACTGAACCTGAGGCGCCGGTCGAGGGAAATCCACAACCTCTTCCACAGATTGTGGATAACTCTCGAGGTGTCCTAGAGGATAAGCCTCAAGGGGCAGTTGAGGTCGAGGGTTCGCCGACCATGACCCGGTAGATCCGCTCGAGATCCTCCAGCGTGGCGAACTCCACGGTCATTTTGCCCTTCTTCGACCCCATATCGATGCTCACACGAGTGTCCAGATGGGCCGACAGGAGCTCCTCCAGCTCGAGAAGCCCCGGCGGGCGAAGGCGCGGCGGAGCATGACTGGCAGGGGCCACGGCCGCGGCGGGCGGGGCGGCCTCGTCGGCCCCGCTCGGATCCGCGCTCGGCTCGACGGCCCGCTGCCGGATGGTCTCCTCGACGGCCCGCACCGAAAGGCCCTCGGCCACCGCCCGTCGAGCCAGCTGCTCCTGGAAGACCCGGTCCGGCGTACCGAGCAGTGCGCGGGCGTGCCCGGCGGACAGCTGTGAGTCAATGACCAGCCGCTGAAGGCCGGGGGGGAGCTGAAAGAGCCGCAGCGTGTTCGAGACGCTCGCCCTCGTTCGTCCCACGCGGGAGGCGACCTCTTCGTGGGTGAGGCCGAAGTCCTCGATGAGCTGCTGGTAGGCCGCAGCCTCCTCCATCGGGTTGAGATCCTCGCGGTGGAGGTTCTCGACGAGGGCCTGGGTCATGCTGGCGACGTCGTCGGC